>JBATAT010000268.1:0-10478 GCA_049662005.1 Tepidiformaceae bacterium | reverse complement strand
TTCGCGACGAGCCCGACCGGCTGAGACCTACCGGAGGAAGTTCAGGAGCGTCATGTTGCTTGTGCGGCCGATGGCGCCGAGGGCCGCTTCGAGTGCGTTCTGGGCTGCGGTGAACTGGATGATCGTGTCGGTGATGTCGATGTCTTCGACCGAGGCGCGCAGTTCCTGGAGGTTCGTATCGGCATCGAGTGAGCGGTTCGTTGTTGCTTCGAAACGGTTGATGCGGGCGCCAACATCGGCACGTGCGTTGAGGACACGGTCGAGCGCGTGGTCGATATCGGCCAGCGCACTGTTGATGGTTGTCGTGGGCGCGTTCGCGTTGAGGTTGTCGCGGAGTGCTATCAGGTCATCGAACATGGTGCCGAAGACGTCGTCGCCAATGACGTTGACGGCGACCGAAGCCTGGGCGGAGATCTGGCGGATTCGCTGCCCGCTATCTCCCTGCCAGGTGGCGGAAACGGGAGGGTTCCCGGTCACGTTGTAGGCCGGGGTCTGTGTCTGGTGGCCGCTAAAGATGTAGGCGCCGCCGAAGTTCGTGTTCGCTACCTGGCCGAGCTGCTGGATGATCTGGTTGAGCTCGGAGGCGATGTTCTTCTTCTCGTTTGGCCCGAGGGTGCCGGTCGCGCCCTGAACGGTGAGTTCGCGAGCACGCTGGAGGAGGTCGGTGGCACTGTCCATCGCACTTTCAGTCACGTTGAGGAAGGCGGTGCCGTTTTCGAGGTTACGGCGCATCTGCGCTTCGAAGGTGATGTTCTTGCGGTACTGCATGGCCATCGCGGCGCCGGCCGGGTCGTCGCTCGCGCGTTGAATGCGGCGGTTCGTGGCGAGCTGCTGCTGCACCTTGTCGGCGCGTTCGGTGGCGACCGACATGTACCGGATCTGGCTGGTCGATCGGGAGAGATCGCTGAGGCGCATGGTTTATCCGACTCCCGTCCGGTTGATGAGCGTATCGAGCATTTCGTCGATAACGGTGATGACTTTCGCGGCCGCGTTGTACGCGTGCTGCGAGGCGTTGAGGTTCGTCACTTCCTCATCGATGTTCACACCACTTACCGACTGGCGAAGCGTATCGAGGTGGTCGACGAGGAGGCCGGAGGAGTCTTCGAGGCCCTTCGCCCGGTTCACATCGGCCCCGAGGACGGAGACGATGTTGCCGTAGTAGGTGCTGGCCGAAGCTTCGACCTGGAGGGTGTTGTTGCCGGCGGTCGTGAGATCGGCGAGCTGGGTCGCAGCGGTGTAGGCGCCGGAGACCGTCATCGAGATGCTCGCGACCGTGTTGGCGCCGTTCATGAAGGAGATCGTGCCGCCGGGCGGGTTGATATCGGCGAGTGTGGCCGTACCGATCAGTGGGCCAGCGGCCGAGCCGTAGTGGAGTTCGACGTTGGGGCCGTTGGCGACGAGGTGGTACATGCCGGGCTGAAGGCCGGTGCCGAGGGTGATGCCACTGGCAACGTTCCCGGCGGAGAGCGCTTCGTTGACGGTGAGGTTGTTCGCGCCGAGGCCGGCGAGCATGTTCGTGCTCTGCTGAAGGTTGGCGATCGCGAGCGCGATGGACGGATCGCCGGGCTGGTTCGCGGCGGCGCCGGTGGCGATCGACTGGGGGCTGCCTGCGATGACCGAGTTCAGCGCCATGTTCGATGCATCGGTGCCCGTGAAAAAGGCGAGACCGGTACTGCCGTTCAGGCCAAATCCGGTCTGGTGAAGCGAGTTGACGGAGTTCATGATGCCGGTGGCGAAGTTGTTGACCTTGTCGAGGAGTGCCGGCAGGGCGACATCGCGCGCATCGAGGATGCCCTTGAGCTGGCCGTTGGAAACGTTCACATCGTCGTTGTCGATCGCGAACTGGAGTTTCACCATGCCCGGGTTGGCCAGGTCGTCCACGGTGTTCACGGTCCGGGCGGAAGTGCCGAAGACGAGTTCGTGCGTGCCGAGGTAGACACTCATGGAGCCGGTGTCGTCTTCGGCGTAGCTGATGTTCCCGAGGGTCGAGAGTTCATCGAGGATCAGGTCGCGGCGGTCGCGCAGGTCGTTGGCCATGTCGCCGTTGAGTTCGACCTGCTTGATCTGGAGGTTGAGGCCGGCGATTTCGGTTGCCCGCGAGTTTATCTGGGCGCCAATGCTGGAGACGGTCTGATTCAGGTCGAGCCGCTGCTGCGAGATCTGGTCGTAGGCGGCCTTCACGCGGGTGGTGAAGGTTGTGCTGGCGTGGATGAGCGCCGTGCGCGCAGGGAGCGATTCTGGTTCGTTGACGACATCGTGCCAGGCGGACCAGAACTTCCCGAGGAGTGACGACATGCCGTCATCGGAGGGGTCGTTGAAGACAACTTCGGCGTTCGAAAGCGGGGCCGAGAACGCCTGGTACTGCCCGCGGGAGGACATACCCTGGCGGGCCTGGAAATCGAGGAAGGTATCGCGGATGCGGTTTACGTCTTTCGCATCGACACCGTAGCCGGCGCGGCCGAGGAGGTTATCGCGCGAGAAGTGGTCACTTCCATCGAGGCCGATGGGCCGAAGAAGCACCCGTTGGCGGCTGAATCCCGGCGTCTGCGCATTCGCGATGTTGTGCGAGGCAACATCGACCGCGAGCTGGTGAGCCCGGAGCGCCTTGACGGCGGTATCGAGACCGACAGAAAGACCCAACGGGACCTCCTCTACGCGCTTCGCGAAACCGTGCCACGAGTGTCGGCGGCGGATTGCCGGCCACCATCGCGGCTGTAGCCGGGTGCGATATACCCACCCAACAGGTTCGCCCAGCGATCACGCAGCTTCATCGCGTTCAGGAGGAGGCGCGCATTCTGTTCCTGCGCGTCTCGAAGTTCCTGGGCCTTCGCTCCAAGACGGAGCCGGGCCTCGGCGAATCCACGAACACCGAGATCATCGGCAAGCGGGAGCAGTTCTTCGAGGGTCAGGTCCTCAGCGCCGAAGGTTCTTAGGAGAATCAAACGATTTTCTTCGAGCGCTTCGATGCTACCGGCGGCATCGAGCATGCCTGCGCTGATGGTCGCGACGCTATCGAAATCGGAATCGACGAGCGCATCCTGCTCTTCGAGCGCCAGCGTGATGAGCGAGCAGAGCGCGTGCTCCTCTTCGCAGAGCAGGGCGAGGATTTCTTCCAGAGCAGCAGCGCTCGCAGGCATGGCTAGTTCCCGATGCCGTTCGCGAAGAGGCGTTCGGCGATTTCGCGGGCGTTGGAGCTGTAGCTGCCGTTCGCGAGGGCGGCTTTGATGGCGGCGACTTTCTCGGTGCGGACATCGCGCGACATGGCAACGGCGTGGGCGGCTTCGGCCACGAGGCGGCCGCGATTGGAAAGGCTGACCGCATCCTGGCGGCCGCGTGCCTTGAGAGCTGCTTCGGCGGCTGCGGGGTCCTGGGCGGAACCGGCTCCGGCAGCGCCAGCCGGGTTGAGGCTCGCGCCGGAGAGGTTCAGGCCATCGATTCGTGCCATGGTGCGGTCTCCTACTGGGTGATGTTGGTCGCGATGGCGAGCATTTCGTCGCCCACGCCGAACGTCTTGGCACACGCGGAATACGCGCGTTGGGCGACGAGCATGTTGGTGAACTCTTCGGCCATATCGACATTGGAGCCTTCAAGTGCACCCGGTCGCAATGCGGCGAAACCCTCGGTTCCGGGTGTGCTTACCGTGATCTCGCCGGTATTGGCGGTTTCGGCGTACATCCCGCCACCGAGGATCTCGAGCCCCTGGGGATTGGTGAACTTCGCAAACGAGAGCTGTCCGAGTTCCTGGCGTTCGCCGTTTTCATCGAGTGCGCTGACGACGCCAAAGGGGTCGACCTGGTGCTGGGTCCAGGTGCCAGGCACCTGGATTGGCGGTTCGAGAAGGTGGTCGCCGAGGGTGAGGATGTTGCCGTCGACATCGGTCTTGAGCTGGCCCACGCGGGTGTAGACAAGGCGGCCATCGTAATCCTGGATACGGAGGAAGGCATCGTCTTCGATGGCGAAGTTCATCGGATCGTCGGTCACCTGGGTGGCAGCCTGGGAGAAGATGAGGTCGGTTGTGGTTTCGGCCACGCCCATGCGGCCACCCTCGGGATCGACCACCGGGGTGGGCAGGCCTTCGTGCAGCGGTCGCAGCTTCTTGTAGGCGAACGTTTCGACGTTTGCAACGTTGAAGCTGATCGCGTCGAGTTTGTTCTGGTTGTGGGTCATGCCGCTGGCGGCGGCGCCGAGGATGGATGGCATGGGTTTAGAACCTCCCCAGTTCGCCGGCGGCCTGATCCAGTGTGCCATCGAGTTTCGAGAGCACGGCCTGGTTCGCCTGGTAGGTGCGCTGAACTGCGAGCAGCGTGGTCATCTCTTCGACAAGGATGGAGTTCGACCCTTCGAGGAAGCCCTGGCGCAGCCCTGGCCCGCCGAGGGGTGGTTGGCCGTCACCGGTCGAGGTGAAATAGGCCTCTCCGGCACGCTGAAGTTCGGCCGGCGAGAAATCGAAGACTGCGAGACGGGCAACCTCGTTGCCCTGGTCGGTGATCGTCCCATCGACGTTTACCGCAACGCGCGTCTGGGGAAGGTTGATGTGCTGGCCATTCTCATCGAGGACGTAGTAGCCGTGGCTCGTGACGAGGTCTCCAGCAGCGTCGCGGCCGAAGCGACCATCACGGGTGGAGTAGATGGTTCCATCAGGCCCCTCTACCTGGAAGAAGCCATCGTTGAGCGAGAGGTCGAGTTCGTTGTCGGTCTGGCGCGTCATGCCCTGGCCGTAGTCGGTCACGAAATCGGCGATAAACTTGCCCGTGCCGATCTGCCCGACGACCTGTTGGATTCTCGCCGAAAGCGGCGCCGGAACGGGCGCCTGCTGGGAGAGCAGGACATCGGCAAATGGCTGCTGGGTGGCGAACTCGCGCTTGAAGCCGGCGGTGTCGGCGTTGGCGATGTTGTTGGCGAGTACATCCTGGTACTTCCAGGCGGCTTCCATCGCGGTGAACGCGCTATACAGACCCTTGATCATCGGAGACCTTCTTTCGGTTCATGACACGAAGGACCACAAATGCGAGGCCGCCAGCGGCAGCGGCAATCGTCAGCGTGCGGCCGATGCGTTCGCGAAGGGTCGCAGCGGGCTCCTGGCCGGTCTCGGGAAGCTGGTTCGGACGGGCGTCGCCATTGGCCGCGGTATTCGCCTCATCACCGATGACCGTGAAGCGCCCCGCGATCGAAGCCTGAGGAGGCACGGATTCGGCTGCATCACCCGATGCCCGGGCAGTGACAACGAAGAGGTTGTAGTCGTAGCTGATGAGCCCATCGAGCTTCGTATCGAGCGTGCCGATGCCGGAATCATTCACCTTGATCGTGCCCACCTTGAGTGGCGCGGAGCCACCCGTCAGCCAGCCTTCATAGGTGTAGCCGTCCATCGGCGCGAGATTCTTCACATCGACGCGGGCGTAGGCTTCGGCAAAGCTGAATTCGAGCACGCCCTCGGCATCCTTCGGACCGAAGTTGGAGACGCCTTCGAGGTAGGTGAGTTTGACCAGCTGGGGAACGCCATTTGCGCGCGCATCACCGGTGAGGACGACGAGCGCAACGGCGAAGGATGCCAGCCCGGCGATAATGAAGCGTCGCATCAGCTTGCAATCCCCTGGCGGCGGAGAAGAAGCCGCACTTCTTCTTCGCTCTTTCGCATGCGGCGCGCGAGGGACTGAATGTCCACCACGCCGTTTGAGCGGGCGACGAGGCTCGCCAGCTCGTTGCGGGCGGCATTCTGCATGGGCTGGACGTCCTGGGAGGGATCGGCATAGGCGGCACGGGCAGCGCGCGCTGTGGAATGCTGGTTCACCGTCGCCGGGCCGGGCATCCGATGGACGCGAGCAGAAGGTTGGCGCCGAGCCGGTGCGCCTTTTCGCACCTCCTGGAGCTGTGTATAGAGATAGAAGAGCGCACCGAGGCAGACCAGCTGTGAAATTGCGAGGAGCGCGATGGCGTCGTTCATGTTGAGTTCCTTCAGGCTGCGCGATCGCGCGAGAGGCGGGCGCGAAGCCGGCCGAGTGCCCGGCCGTGGAGCTGGCAGACGCGCGATTCGGAGATTTCGAGGATCTGGGCGATTTCCTTCATCGTCATTTCGTCGCGGTAATAGAGGCTGACGATGAGCCACTCCCGCTCGGGGAGCTGCTTTACGGCCCCGGTGAGCGCATCGATCATCTGGCGCTTTTCCATGCGCTGGGTGAAGTCCTCTTCGTTCGGGTCGGCCGGCAGTTCGGTCGGCGCCGCGCCATCGTCGTTGCTATCACGGTCGAGCAGGCCATCGAGCGAGACCGTGACCCAGGAGCAATCGACGAGCGTCTGGTTGTACTGCTGCTCGGTGAGGCCCATCGCTGCGGCGACTTCTTCGTCGGTGGGTTCGCGGCCGTGTTCGAGGACGTAGGACGCGTGGATCTGGTCGAGCTTCTTGGCCTTCTGGCGAACCGAGCGTGGAAGCCGGTCGAGCGCGCGTAGGGCATCGATGATCGCTCCGCGGATGCGGCTGATGGCGTAGGTCTCGAACTTCACGCCCTTGCTGTCGTCGAAGCGATCGAGTGCCTCGATGAGGCCGATGGTGCCGTAGCTGAGGATGTCCTCGTAGTCGAGGATGGCCGGGAGGCCGATGGCGAGGCGGCCAACGACGTACTTCACCAGCGGGGCGTACTGCTGGATGGCCGTCTCACGGTCGGAATGGGGAGTCGCGCGTCGTTCAATTGCCACGGCCATGGGGGCACTCCTTCAGGTCGTTACTCGAGTTCAAGGGATTCAGCATGTGGTTCCGGCGTTGGCGCTGGAGCGGCCGTGGCCGGTGGGGGAGGTGGGGCGGTAAGAAGCACGGCTTCGGCACCGAAGCCGAGCGCCGTGATAATCACGAAGAAGAAGACCGAGCGAAGCAGCAAATAGTCGAGCGGCATCCCCGCACGGGTACCCAGCCAGACGCTGATGACGGCGACCGCAGCCGCGGCATAGACGCCGTAGCGAGCGAGGGTGAAGGGCCGCAGGGTGTTCACAGTTGGCCCCTCCGCCGCATCTCGAGCTGCCGCCGCATCATGTAGCGGGCGATAACATCGCGATGGGCGCGGGAGATATCGGTGAACTCGCAGTGGAGGCGGCGGTTGCGGTTGCCGCGTTCGGGGTCACGCACGGTGTTGATTCGCATTCGCGCCTGGATGTCGCCAGCCTCGGGAAGCAGTGCATTGAGGCCGAGGCGTTCGCCGGGCATGGCGAAGCTGCGCGTACTGATGCAGCAGCCGCCTTCGCTCAGGTCGACGACGGTGCCCTCGAGCAGTTCGGGCTCCTCGGTTTCGGCGTCGACAACGATGCGGTAGATCGATTCTGGTCGAATGGCGGCCGGGAGGCGAAAGTTGCGGCGGCGTTCGGTGCTTTCGATGGCGGCGGGGAGGCGAAGGTACTCGAACATTCCGTCGGAGCTGTGGCCTTCGACTTCGGTGACGAACATCCAGCGCTTTTGCTGGTGTACGTAGTGAGCATGGACGAGTGTGCCGGCGGTGAATGGGCGGGGGCGGAGGCCGCGCATCGGCACGAGGATGGCGATGTTCTCCTCGACGCCTTCGACGCGAGTGACATGCGTTTCGCCTTCGCCGCCTGAGGAGACGTCGAGTCGAATGGTTATTCCGGGCATGAGTCCCTGCGCCATGAAGGGATTCTTACGCTGTAACGGCAAGCCGCCCATTGGTCGTCTCCCGTGTTGGTGTAGTGAAGACCCCTGATGCCAGCGTGAACGGGTCGGCGATGCCGATGCCGGTGCCAACATCCCTTCCTGAGGATAGGAAGGCAACGCCGAGTTGTGACTCAACGAGAAGGGAGAGAGCTGGTGTCAGCGAAGTAGCAATATCCGTGCCCGTGAGGATCGCCCCCGAACAGACCGCGGGATCGAACTCGGCAAGCTCGGCTTCGAGAGCGGAGGGCTGCCAGTGCGCCGGCATTGCAAGGTAGGCGAAGTGGGCGACGCCTGGCATCGGCGGGGGACTCCAGCGGCCCGCCGGCACATCGACAAAGACGCACGCACCCTTCGGTGCACGCGTAACCGCCGAGACCAGGTCCCGGGGCGCGAACGCATCGAACACGGCGAGGCCTATTGCTTCGCCGTAGGCGTGCACCTGGGCGCGGCCGCCCGCGTGCGAGCTATCTGCCGCGACGAGGACCGTTTCCCGGCCGGAATCGGCGCAGTCCAGGGCCATGCGGATCAGGGCAGTGGTGCGGCCGGACCCGGGAGCGCCCTGGATCGTGATAATGGCCGTCCGGTTTTCCACTGGGTATTCGATGCGGGCAGCCGCGAGAGCACCACCGAGCGCATCGACCGGGCTGGTTTCGCCGTGGGATGCATCGACGATCAGGTTGGCGGCGGCAGGTGAGAACCCGGCAGCAACAAGCGAACCGGCAACCCCTGGTTCCACCGGAGCGAACCTTCGTGGCGGCTGGTGTTGCGGCGGAAGGGCCGGGTCTGGCGAGCCGGTCACGATGCGAGGGCGGGGCGCCCACTGAACCGGCGGCGGCGGGGCGCCTTCCGGGGCTTGAAACGAACTCATCCTGCGGTTCGCGGTGATTTCGAAGGCGGCGGGCTCATCTTCGTACATCAGCTCGGTCAGCCGGGGCGGTAGTCCGGCACCCTCGGTGGAGACGAAACCTTCGAACCAGTCAGGTTCCGGCGGCGGGGCCTGCTCGGCGATGGCGAGATCGAATTCGT
This sequence comes from Tepidiformaceae bacterium, assembly GCA_049662005.1. Lineage (GTDB taxonomy): Bacteria > Chloroflexota > Dehalococcoidia > Tepidiformales > Tepidiformaceae > Amarobacter. Next base: position 1,801 of record JBATAT010000268.1, on the reverse strand, counting down.
GCGCGACTTCCTCATCATGGCGTTCGCGGACGGCGATGTCTTCGAGGTCACCGATCGTCATTCCGCGCGAGCCCGGCGCCGTTTCGACTCGTTCGAGCGAACCCTGGACGAGCACTTTCTGGAGGGCGAGCGTGAGAGCATCCTCGCCGCCAGCGGAAGCGGCTGCGAGGACTTCGATCAGTGGATCGGCGCCGTCGCGCATCAGTGAGCGTGTCTGGACGATGACGGCATCGGGCCCGAGTTCGCGGCGGACCCGCACGAAAATCCGGGCCATGTCATTACCGATGTAGCGCTTCGTTTCCAACGTTCACCTCGATGTTTCCGACGGCCTCGACCGACGTCTGGGGAGTGACTTCCGCAAATGAAAGGACGGTAACGTTCGGCAACCGGCGTTCGAGCAGCCTGCGGAGCGCGAGCCGAATGCGTGAGGAGCAGAGGATGATGGGGTCGCGCCCGGAAGCAGCGACCTTTTCGACCTCGGTGCCAACGACCCCGAGCAGGCGCTGCATCGCCCAGGGAGCCATCGCCACCTGGTTTCCGCGGTCGCCTTGCTGGATCGACTGGGCGATGTCGTCTTCTGTGCGCGAACCAACCGTAATCACGTGCAGCGTGCCCGCATCATCGGCGTACTGGCGGCTGATCTGGCGGGCGAGGGCCGCTCGCGAATACTCCGTCAGCAGGTCGACATCGCGCGACACGCGGCCCTGGGTGGCGAGCGTTTCGCAGATGCTGACGAGGTCGCGGATGGAAACGCGTTCGTTCAGCAGGTTCTGGAGGACTTCCTGGACCTCGCCAACCGTGAGGGTCGAGGGGATGAGGTCTTCGACGAGCGCGGGGTATTCGTTGCGCAGGTTCTCGAGCAGGTTCTGCGTGTCCTGGCGGCTGAGGAGGTCCGGAGCGAAGCGCTTCACCAGTTCGGTCAGGTGGGTCGCGAGGACGCTTTCTGCATCGACGACGGTGTAGCCAAGGAGTTCGGCGCGCTCCTTGTAGACCGGTGTAATCCACCTGGCCGGGAGGCCAAAGGCGGGTTCCTGGGTCTCGATGCCGGGGATGTCTCCTTCGGCGGTTCCAGGATCCATCGCCAGGAACTGGCCTGGTTGCAGCGTGCCACGGGCGATTTCGACGCCGCGCAGCTTCACGATGTACGCGTTGGGAGCATGCTGAAGGTTGTCGCGGACACGAACCGTGGGGAGGACGATACCGAGATCGAGGGCGAGCTGGCGCCGAATCATGGTGATCCGGCGAAGCAATCCACCACCGGCCTGCTCATCGACAATGGGGATGAGCCCGTAGCCAACTTCAACCTCGAGCGGATCGATGTTCATCATCTGGATGACCTGCTGAGGCCCGAGCGTCTCGGGTTCCGGTTCGACGATGGGAACGAAGGCAGCGGCGGCGGCCCTCTCTGAGCTCTGTTGACGTTGAATGAGAAAACCGGCGCCGGCGGCGAGGCCACCAATCATGAAGAACGGCAACTTCGGCAGGCCCGGCATGAACCCGAACAGCGCGAGCATAATGCCGGCGATGATGAGCGGCCGGGATTGGCCGGTGAGCTGCGAGAACATCTGGGTGCCGAGGTTCGTGTCGCTCGCCGCCCGGGTGACGATGATGCCTGTTGCAGTGGAAATGAGGAGCGCCGGCAGCTGTGAGACGAGGCCATCACCTACCGTGAGGCCGGCGTAGAGGTTGAGCGCTTCGCCCGCGCCGACTCCCTGCTGGAGGACGCCGATGCTCAACCCACCAACGATGTTCACGATGATAATCACGATGCCTGCGACGGCATCGCCCTTCACGAACTTGC
>JBATAT010000267.1:0-1823 GCA_049662005.1 Tepidiformaceae bacterium | reverse complement strand
AGATGTAAGAAGTTTGTATACCGCCGGTCTTACTCCTGAACACCGGTCCGCTCGCGGGCCGAAAAGGGAGCAAGCAAATGTCGATTCGAACACCCATCCTCATCGCCCTCGTCGTGCTTTTTTCGCTGCTTGGAGCAGCGACCACACAGGCGCAACAACCACCGCGGCCGACGGATGGTCACACCCCTTCGGGGCCGGCGCACCCGAACAATCCAAGCGGCTACGGCACGCCGGCCACCCAGACTTTCGAAGAATTCACTATTCGCCTTGAACCGGCGCTGGGATCACCGCGCTGCCCGAAGGACCAGGCGGATGGGCCCCACTGCGAACCCGTCGGTTGGCTAAGCACGCGGTCCCAGAACTTCGTGAACATCATGGGCGAAGCGTATCTCCGCGGTACAAGCATCGTCCCCCAGGGCGTCCAGATGACCAGCTCGTTCGTGGCGTCGCAGAACGACACCAATGTTGCGATCCAGTTCTCCGCCGAAGCCTACGTCGATGATGACGTCGACAACGCCTTTCGGCGGCTGTTCGTACGCGTCCTCGTTGACGGCCAGGCGGCCAATCCCTCCAACGTTGTCTTCGCTACAACCGAACATGAGGGCGTCCAGGCCTTCGTCTTCACCACCAATGTGAATGCCGGGATCCACACCGTCGAAATGCAGTGGAAAGTCGATTCCGAAGCAACCGCCTTCGTTCGCGACGCTTCGCTCCTGGTCCGAATGGGCCGCGACGAAGAGTCCGCGAAAGGCACGCTAACGGTGAAGACGGCGCCCAGCGGTCTGAACCAGACGACATCCAGCCAGGCCTGGAACGCGGTCCCAGACATGGGCACCGCAGTCTACGTTCCGAAGAACGGCCAGGTGACCGCCACCTTCAGTGCTGAGGCTTACACCAGCAAGGGTAAGCGGATGATGCTGCGCGCCGTCATCGATGGTGCGCCGATGGACCCGGGCGATGTCGTCTTCGCCAACAACGGCCATCCTTCGAGCCAGTCGATGACCTTCGGCATCCAGAACGTTTCCCAGGGCTGGCACAACATCCAGGTGCAATGGTTCGCCGAGGCCGGTGGCAACGCCTCGGTTGGCGATCGGACGCTTGTCGTTTCCGCTCTCCCGGTGAAGGGCGATGGCGGTTCGCACTACTTCGTCGCGGCGCCAAGTGGCCCCAGCATCTATTCGCTGAAGGAGATCCCGACCCTACTGCCTCTCGATGACATGTCGATCGATTTCTCCATCCCGGCGAAGGGCAACGGTGAAGTTGCAGTCCAGTTCAGCGCCGAAATCGATGCGACCGGCGATGCCGTCGCGATCGCTGCCCTCGTCGTCGACGGCGAAGTCCAACTCGACGGCCTCGTTCAGATGACCGACGGCAGCCAGCCGGCCCAGGTAAAGAGCTTCGTTTTCGAAGCAAAAGGCCTCAAACCCGGTGAGCACACGGCAGAGATCTGGTTCGCCAGCGGTAACACCAAGGGCCAGGCCTACGTCGGCGACCGCACGATGTCGCTGATGAGCGAGACAGGGTTCATCCCGGACCTTGCCGAGGCGCCGAAGTTCAGTGGTGGTCATATCGACAAGGACAACGACTACATCGCCGGAATCGAGCCGCTCATCGGCTCGCGGAAAGTGCTCGCCATCCTCCTCGATCCTGAGTTCTGCGATGCGAACCCGAATCCGGCTCCCGGCGTCGATCTCTGTTACAACCAGTACACGGTGTCGAAAGGCAAGGTCGAATCGGCCATCTTCGGTACCAGCCCCCAGCCTGGTTGGGGCGCGTTCCAGCCGGACAACATTGCCTCGTACTACACCGTGAACTCGGGCGGC
>JBATAT010000266.1:0-6892 GCA_049662005.1 Tepidiformaceae bacterium | reverse complement strand
CTAGTGGCGCCTGCGACGTTTGCGCAAAAACAACGATGTTTGGACGGCACATCCGTCACACTCACGGCGGACGCTGGGAGCGAAAAGCTACCAAGAAGTCGCGCACGTTTAAGCCCAACGTCAATAAACACCGAATTCATATTGGTGGTCAGTCAATCCGGCTGAACATCTGCACACGCTGCCTGCGGACGCTCGTCAAGAGCTAACTGCTGGCATTCGCCGTTCACACCGGGCCCCCGCAAGGGGGCTTTTTCATGACCTCGCCACGTCGCTGTCTTTCCTCTGTTGCTCTTTCCTCTTTCCTCTTCCACCGGGTTTTCCCGCTAAACGCTAAGGGGTTCGCCCTCCCCGCAGGGGGCCTTCCCCGATAACTCTCGTAGAGCGCCGTCCCCAGAATGGTGACAACTCAGCGTGGGACGGGGATGCCCTGATGATCCAGTTGACGCGTATCGATGGCACCGTGTTCCACCTGAACCCGGACCTCATCGAACTCATCGAAGCAACGCACGATACCCATGTGACCCTCACGAATGGTCATCGCTACGTCTGCGCCGAAAAGCCCGACGACATCGTCGAACGCATTGCTGAGTTCCGCCGCATGAGCTTTGGGGCCGTTCGGAGGACTGCGTAAATGGATCTCGCGACCCTCATTGGCCTGCTCCTCGCCGTCGGCGGCATCGTCGGCGGCAACGTCCTCGAAGGCGGCAGTCCGGCAGCCCTGGTGAACATCCCCGGCTTCCTGATCGTCATCGTCGGCACCCTCGGCGCCGTCATGATCTCCCAGCCCATGAGCGTGATGGTTGGCCTGCCCAAGTTCCTGATGAAGGCACTCATGGGCGGCAGCGGGCACAACTCCGCCGAAACCGTCGATCTCTTCGTGACGATGGCCGACAAGGCCCGCCGCGAAGGTCTCCTCGCTCTCGAATCTGATGTCGACAACATCCACGACATGTTCACCCGCAAGGGTGTCCAACTCATGATCGATGGCACCGACCCGGAGCTCCTCCGCGAAATCATGGAGATCGAAGCGGACGCAATGAAGCACCGCCACGAGGGCAACTTCGCGGCCCTCGAGTTCATGGGCGGCATCGCCCCGACTATCGGCGTGCTCGGCGCGGTCATGGGCCTCATGGGCGTCATGGCCCACCTCGATGAGCCCGAACACATCGGCCCCGGCATCGCGACCGCGTTCGTCGCCACGTTCTATGGCGTGTTCACGGCCAACGTGCTCTGGCTCCCGCTCGCCAAGAAGCTCTCGAACAACTCCAAGCACGAACTCCACGCCCTCAACGTCGTCATCGAAGGACTCATGTCGATCCAGTCGGGTGACAACCCGCGCATCGTCCGCGAAAAGCTCGAGGGATTCCTCCAGCCGAAAGAACGCCAGAAGAAAGACGATCCGATGCGAGAGGCCGCATGAGTAAGAAGAAGGCTCCCGATCCTGTGGCCCCGGAGAACCACGAACGTTGGATTGTCTCCTACGCCGACATGTTGACGTTGCTCTTCGCGCTCTTCGTGGTGCTCTATGCCACCAGCGACGCAAACCCGCAGAAGCTGCAATCGGTGCATAACTCCATCGAACAGGCCTTCAGCATCGGCGTGCTCCAGGGCTCCAATGGCGCCTCCCCGATTTTCTCCTCGGGTGGCGGCCTCACTCCGAGCATTTCCGAAATCAAGTCGAACAACTTCACCGCAATCGAAGCCACCCTCGGCAAGTTCGCCAAAGCGAACGACCTCGACGGCAAAATCCAGATCAAGAGCGATACCGACAGCATCACCATCAGCCTCGCCGATAACCTGCTCTTCGATTCCGGAAGTGCCGATCTCAGGCCCGGCAGCCAGGATGTCCTCGCCCAGGTTGCAGCCGCCCTCAAGGGGCTCCCGAACGTCATGCGCATCGAAGGGCACACCGATAACGTGCCTGTGAACAGCGTCGACTTCGCATCGAACTGGGAACTCTCTGCCGCGCGCGCTTCGCGTGTACTGCGCTTCATGCGCGAACAGGGCGGGCTCACCGAAAACGACCTCTTCCTCGCCGGCTTCGCCGATACCCACCCAATCGCCGAAAACACCACACCCGAGGGCCGAGCGCTCAACCGCCGAGCCGACATCGTGATTCTCTATCCCACGCTCGAAGACCTGAACAAAACGCTCCAGGGCCTGAAGGGGAACTAGCCATGTTTAAAGACAAGAAGGTACTCGCCGGGGGCGCAATCCTCTTCGCTGCCGCGTTCTGGTTCTACATCAAGCCGAACTACATGGATGCCGCGCCGCCGCCCGTCATCACGCAGGAGCAGATCCAGGCTTCGCCCCGCCCGACGGTGATCCTCGGCCGCGAAGTCACCCTTGGGCACACCACTGGGAACGCTCCCGAAGGCCTCGTGCTCAACCTCAAGGCGCCCGCTTCGGCCCCGAACTACGTGAAGACCATCATCGCATTGGAGTTCGGGATCCCGGAGAAGCCCTGGATCGGTGTCACGGGCGATGCGCTGACGGCCAAGAACATCGAATTCACCCACCACCTCGAACACGAAATGCCCAAAATCCTCGATGCCGTCGCCACCGTCTTCGGTTCGCACACCGCCGATGAGGTCGCTTCAGTCGAAGGCCGCGACGAACTCAAGTCCGAACTTATCGAAGCGATTAACGAACACCTGCATAGCGAACAGGTCGAAGCGGTCTATTTCGAAGTCTTCATCACACAGTGAGGCCAGGCCATGAGTGAACCACAGGAAGTACTGAGTCAACTGCTCTCCCCGGCCCAGGCCGAGACGCTCAACGCAACCGGCCGCGAGGCGTGGTCCGTTGCGGCGGCGGCGCTGCAGGCGTTCCAGGGCGCCGCACCAGCCTTCTCGGAACTTGAGGCATCGTTGGTGATGCCCGATGAGATCACGAGCAAATTCGGCGATCCGCACCTCGCCATCCCGCTCGAAATCTCGACTGACCACGATCAGTCCGCCACGGCATACCTCGCCATCCCGACCGCGATCGCGGCCGCGTTTCTCGACTCCCAGGCCGATAACACCGACGACCAGGAGCAACAGACCATCGTCATGGCGTCGACCGTTCTCGGACAGGTCGTCCAGGCCCTGAACTCCAGGCTCTTCGCCCGGTCGTCCTCCGGCCTCGTCGTCGCCATCGATGACCTGACCGCCAACACCATGGCCGAGATCCTCGCCGCAATGGACGACCCCTGCATGCTCTTCACGGGCACACTCGATGGAGCGAAGCCGCTTCCAATCTCACTTGTCCTGCCCGGTACATTCCTCGACATTATGGCGGGCGCGATGCAGGAAGCGGTGGGCAAGCCAGCAGGGGATCAAGCTGCGGCCCCGGCCGCCGCCGCGCCAGCTGCGTTCTCGCTCGAACTCACCCAGGAAGAACTCGAAGACGCCGAACTGATCGAAGACATCGAAGAGGTGAGAGAACCAGCTCTCGCCTCGGTTGGCGCTTCCCGCGAGGCCAGCCCTCCGCCGCCGCAACCAGCGCCCCGTGGCCCGACCCCGATCGGCCCCGCCGCTGCCCGTGCGCGATTCGCACCCCTGCCCGAACCAGATCAGCCTCCCCAGCGAACCAGCATCGACCTCCTCGCCGGGCTTCAGATGAACGTCTCGGTCGAGCTCGGCCGCACCGAGTTGACGGTTTCCGAAGTCCTCGGCCTTGGCCCCGGTTCCGTTATCGAACTCGACCGGCTTGCCGGCGAGCCGGTCGATATCCTCGTGAACGACCGTCTCATCGCCCGCGGCGAAGTCGTTGTTGTCGATGAGAATTTCGGCGTCCGCGTGGTCGAAGTCGTTCGTCGCGGAAACGACGACGAGCGCTAGCAATGAATGATCCGAAGACTCGCAAGAAGTTGCTCTGGGCATTCGCGCTTGGCGGCGCGATGCTGTGCTCGCTGGTCTTCATCACCACGCTCGCCCCCAAAGGCGGTCAATCGGTCGCCGATAGCCCGGTCATCCGCACCGGCGAAAGCGGCCAGATCTTCCTCACCGATTCGCCGCAACAGCAACCCATCGAAAAAGAAGCGGGTTCCAGCGGATTTAGCCTCGGCGGTGGACAACTGGTCTCACTTGCCTGGCGGCTGGCGCTGGTCATCATCATCATCGCCGCCTCGATCACCGGCCTCCGCTGGTGGGGCAAGCGAACCCAGGGTCCGCGAAGCACCAGCGGCTTCATTCGCGTCGTCGATACACTGGCAATCAGCAGCGGCCGCACGATCCACCTTGTCGCCCTCGGCGACCGTGTGATTGCCGTTGGCGCGACCGCGCAGCAGCTGACCCTCCTGAACGAACTGACCGAGGATGAGGCCGCCCGAGTCTTCACCGAGACTGCGCGCCCCGATGAGCAACCGCTTGGCCAATTCGCCGCCCAACTCTTCGAGCAGATGAAGCGCAGCACCGGCCGCGGCAACCACAACCCGGCCCAGAACGAAACGATCATCGGGTAGAACCCCCGCCCAGGAGTCGCGGGCGCGGGCTCAGCCCCCGCTTCGTAACAAGGGTCTCGCTCCATCGCCTCAACCGTTCCATGGCTCGGCCCAGGAGTCGCGGGGCTCGGCCCCCGCTTACTAACAAGGGTCTCGCCCCCAACGCCACCCGAGCGTCCGCACCCAAACGCAAATCAGGCCTCCGGTAACTGCCCCTCAGGGTTTCACTCCGCCCCCGAAGGGCATCCCCCAATACTGAGCGCAGAGCCACCCCAATAACCTGAACCCACTACGGAAATTGGTGAGTTCGTTGGGCATCAGGCGGCACTTCGGGGGCTCTCGGCGCAGGCGTGTCTTGCTCTCTGCAACCGTCCTCGGGATTGCGCTCCTTTCGCTCACCAGCTGTGCCGCCGAGCCAGCCAACGGACAGGTAGTGCCCCAGGCCACCGGCGGCATCGATACCCAGAACCCCCAGAACGTGTCCACCGCAATCCAGCTGCTCCTGCTCATCACCGTCATGTCGATGGCGCCGGCAGTGCTCGTGATGGTCACCTCGTTCACGCGGATCATCGTCGTGCTCTCCCTCGTGCGAAACGCGATCGGCATTCCCCAGCTGCCACCGAACCAGGTGATGATCGGCCTCGCGCTCTTCCTGACCGCCTTCGTGATGGCGCCCGCGATCAAGCAGATCAACAAGGATGCGGTCCAGCCCTACTTGAGCGGGACCATCACCCAGCAGGAAGCCTATAACCGCGGCGAAAGTCCGCTCCGCGCCTTCATGCTCAAGCAGACCCGCCAGCAAGACCTCGGGCTCTTCCTCAAGCTCAGCGACACCCCGAAGCCGGAAACCGTCGATGACGTGCCGACCTACGTGCTCGTCCCGGCCTTCACCATCTCGGAGCTCAAAACGGCCTTCCAGATGGGTTTCATCATGTTCGTGCCGTTCCTCATCATCGATCTCATCGTCTCATCAGCCCTCCTCAGCATGGGCATGATGATGCTCCCGCCCGTCATTGTTTCGTTGCCCTTCAAGATCCTCCTCTTCGTCCTTGTCGATGGTTGGTACCTGATCATCGGCTCACTCGTCGGCAGTTTTGCGACCTAGGAGTGTTGAGATGAACGAAGCCGTAGTCATCGGTCTCATGCGCGAAGCGCTCACGGTGGCCCTGCTTGTTGGTGCCCCGATCCTTGCGACGACGCTCGTCATCGGCGTCGTGGTCAGCCTCATCCAGGCCGTGACGCAGGTGAACGAAGCCACGCTCACGTTCGTCCCCAAGCTCGTCGGCGTCTTCGTCGCGATGCTGATTTTCGGCCCATGGATGATGGAAACCCTGCTCGGCTTTTCGGCCGGGCTCTTCGCGAATGCTGCGAGCTACGGGCGCTAACGATGCAAGGATTCGCAGTCACCCCCGAATACACCTATGCGTTCTTCCTCATCCTTCTGAGGACGACGTCGATGCTGGTCTCGGCGCCGCTCTTGAGCCATAAAGGAATCCCGGCGTACACGAAGATCGGCTTCGCGATCTTTTTCTCGCTCGTACTCGTGCCGCTCCAGGGTGACAACCCTCCGGCGCCGCCCCAGAACTTCGCCATCGTCATCGATAACACGGTCCGCGAAGTCCTTTTCGGCCTCTCGCTTGGTGTCGTCATGAATATCGTCTTCATCGGCGTCCAGATGGCCTCCCGGATCATCGGCCTGCAGATGGGCTTCGGCCTCGGCGCCGTCTTCGATCCGATCACTGGCGCCGAATTCGGCACGTTCGATGCCTTCTACAGCATTCTCGTCACGCTCGTCTTCTTCACGATGAACGGTCATCACCTCGTCATCCAGGCGCTGGTCGAAACAACCCAGTCCGTGCCCCTCGGTACCTTCAACCCGTTCCTCGTCACACCACCCGCTATCGCTTCGCTTATCGCGGGACTCACGGTAACTGCCGTCCGGCTGGCCATGCCCGTCATGGCGGCCCTCATTCTTACCGACCTCGGCATGGGCCTCGCGAGCCGCACCGTGCCCCAGATGCAGGTCCTCATCGTCGGTGCGCCGATTAAGATTCTTGTTGGCGTCCTCGTCCTGGGTGCTGCACTGCCCGCGACCGTCACGCTCCTCCACGGTGTGCTCGGAACATCGCTCGCCGGTTCGAGCCGCGTGCTCCTCGGGGGCGCGAACTAGATGGCAGGCGAAAAGACTGAGGCCCCAACTCCAAAGCGGATCAAAGACGCCCGCCAGAAGGGCAACGTCGCCAAGAGCGAGGAGATCGTCACGATCGGCGTGCTTCTGCTCGCGGTCACCACGCTGAAAATGCTCGGCCCCGCTCTCTGGGGCTCCATGGCCGACATGCTTCGCGAAGGCCTCGGCCATCCGACGAACCAGGAGCTGACAAGCGAAAGCGCCTTCCAGTTCGGCAAGTCGATGGCCTCGCAGGCAATCCTCATGCTCCTCCCGCTGCTGGGCGTGATTGCGGCCTC
>JBATAT010000265.1:0-5531 GCA_049662005.1 Tepidiformaceae bacterium | reverse complement strand
GGTCGGTTGGGTCCGAATGAGTGCCCCAATGGTCGATTGAAGACGTTGGTGGGGCGAGCAGAATCGTCCGATGCAGAGGTATTTCAGCAGCAATTCCTGGCGCCATCTTGCGGGGTGGCCCGTTATTGCACTGTTGGCTTCTCTGAACGGAATCGTGCGCGAAAAGGTATACCTCGATCGCGTCGGCGAAGAGGCATCGCATCGGATTTCGACTCTTCCACTGATTGCGTTCATTCTCGGGATCGCGTTGTTCCTCGCGAGGCGCTGGCCATTGCGAACAGCGCGCCAGGCATGGGCTATGGGCGTCACCTGGCTGGCAATCACCGAAGTGTTCGAACTGGGCCTCGGGCGACTGGAAGGGCGCTCGTGGGCGTACCTCTTTCATGAATACAACATCTTCGCGGGGCGGATCTGGCCACTCGCGCTGCTAACGACGTTGTGCGCGCCGGAACTCGCACGGCGGCTCGTGGTCTGGCGAGATAGCGCACGGTCTTAGTGGGCAAGGCTCGGAGTGGGGATTTCCGATCGACAATTTTCGATTGACGGTTCGCGGTGAAGACCGGTGGCGATTCCGCCGTTTTCTGAGTATTGAGTGCCGAGTTCCGAGTGCCGAGTGGCCGGTACGTGACTAAGTGGGAGATGAGTGCCGCTATTTGCGGCCGACGGCGAGGCGTGCGGGACCGGCGTTGCGGGCGGCGCGGAGGCAGAGGGCGAGGGAGGCGACACAGTCGTCGTGGTGGCCGGCGGGTGCGTTCCAGGAGAGTTGGCCGCCGATGACGGGTTCGCTGCGGCAGGTGCGAAGTTCGTCCCAGAGCATGCGGAGGGCGTCGTTCGTGGGTGCGGCGATGCGCAGGGCACCGGTCGATGCGGCAGCGATGAGGTCGAAGCCGAGGGCGGACTTCTCGGAGCGGGTGAAGGTGAGGGGTTGGATGCGGTGGCCGAGTTCGCGGGCGAGGGTGGCGGTGAGGGGAGCGCCCATGCCGGTTGCATCACAGACGAGCCGTTCGAGCCGCCATTCGCGTGCGAGTGCGGCCACTTCGGCCGAGACTTCGTGGAAGGGTTGGCCGCGCCAGGGGGCGACGAAGACCAGCTCGGCGACGCCATCGACGAGGCGGGCGATGGTGAGGACGGTGGCATCGCCGCCTATGCCTTCGCCGGCGAAATCGAGCCCGCCGACGTAGCGTTGGTTCGGGAGCGGGGCATCCAGCGGGCCGAAGGCGCCTTCGAGCGACCAGAGCTGGCTGGCGGTGAGGAGACGGTGTTCGGCGCGAGCGGCGACCAGTTCGTACTGGCTAAGAAAGATCGGGTGGTGGGCGCCAAGACGGTCGCGCTCCTGGGCCACGAAGCGGCCGTATTCGGCCTGCTTGCGCGCGATCTCCTGCCAGCGGGTCTCGTTGTGCCATGGGAAGCAGGCGGAGCGAGGGTGGGTGCTGAACTCTTCGTCGTGAGTGCGGTTCGCGGCGACGGCTTTTTCGAGCAGCGAATCGCCCTGCCACGGGGTGCCAAAGAGCACCGTCGGCGCGCCAGTGGATGCGGTCATGGGGCGGAACTGGCGGTTGAACCAGTCCTCATCGAGGTCCTGGGCTTCGTCGCCGATCAAGAGGATGGACGCCGTATGGCCCGCGACGTTCGCTTCGGGTGAGCCGCTGAGGAAGACTGCAGAGGCAGCCCCGTAGCGCAGGGTGGTGCCTTCGTTGGAGAAGCGGTGGGCGAAACGATGGGCGTTGGCGCGCAGGCGGTCGGCTGTTCGCTGGTAGCTGATCTGGGCCTGGGGGTAGAGGGTTGGCGCGCAGACGACGATGCTGCCGCCAGCCTCGACGTTGGCCAGCAGGAGCGCGGCGACGAGCGCGGAGGAGACTTCGTTCTTGCCTGCCTGGCGGGGAAACATCACGGTGAAGGTCTCGCCGGGGTGGGCGTGGATATTCCCAAGCAGCGAGAGGAGGGTGTTTGCCTGGTAGGGGCGAAGCTGGTGCGTGGGCGGCATCGAAGCCAGCATGCGATGGGCGCCAGCAGGTCACCGACGCCCGGACGTCACGAGCCAAGGGGTTTTTCAGGCGACGGGGAGGAAGACGGTGAAGGCGGCGCCCTTGCCGGGTTCGCTCTGGACGGCGAGGGTGCCACCGTGGCTGCGGATGGCGCGGAGCACGGAGGGGAGGCCGAGACCGTGGCCGGTGGGCTTGGTGGTGAAGAAGGGATCGAAGAGGCGTTCCCGTGTTTCGGAATCCATGCCCGGGCCATCATCGCGGATTTCGAGCGCGACGAAACGCGGCGCCGGGAGTTCGGGAATGACGAGGTCTGGGGTGACTTCGCGGGGGCTTCCGACGGTTGAGGCGCGAACATCGATGCCACTGCCACTTTCGCGGGTGGCGTCGAGGGCGTTCACGAGGAGGTTAAGGACCATCTGGCGGAGCTGGGTTGCATCACCGTTGATACGTGGCAGACCGGAAGGGAGTTCGACGCGGATTGGGACGCTGTTGCCAGGGATCTTGCGGGCATAGCGGACGATCTCGGAGGCGAGTGTGGTGATGTCTACCACATTGATGGTCGGCTCGCGATTGCCGGCGAAGGCGAGCAGTTGCTGGACGAGTTCGGAGGCGCGGCGGGCCGCCTGGCTGGCCTCGGCCAGGCCATCAAGCGCATCGGGATCGGAGATCGAGAGTCGCGCCACATCGATGTTGCCGAGGACCGCGCCGATCATGTTGTTGAAGTCATGCGCGAAGCCGCTGGCCATGAGGCCCATGCTTTCGAGGCGCAATGCCCGGAGGCGTGCATCTTCGAGGCGCCGCTTTTCGGTGATGTCGCGGATGGTCATGGCGACGCCAAGGCTTGAGCCATCCGAATCGAAAACAGGGGAATAGGAGAATTCGAGCCAGCCTGCTTCCCTGGTCCCTGGAACGGTACGCGTCGGGAGTTCGGTCCGGCCAGCAAGCGCGAGGGTGAGGTCGGCCATGATCGGCCGGTCGGCCGCGAAGGGCGGAACTCTGCGGATCGAGTCGCCTTCGACGAGGCGGACACCGGTGAATCGTTCGATGTGATCGAGGGCGGCCTCGTTGGCGCGAAGCAGGGCCAGGGACGGTGAAATGACGGCGAGGCCGTCGCGCGAACTGCGGAAGACGGCTTCCAGTTCGGCGGTGGACTCCTGGAGTTCGAGTTCCGATTGCCGGGAATTCGTGATGTCTACATAGGCGCCAACCATCCGCGTCGCCAGACCGGCGGGGTCGTGTTCGACGACCTTGCCGCGGGATTGGATCCATCGCCACTCCCCTGTGGCGGTACGCAGCCGCCATTTCGCTTCGTAGATTTCGGTCTCGCCTTCGACGTGCTCGCGCCAGGCGCGGGCAATGGATCGCCTATCACGGCTGTGGACCACCGAAAGGAAGTCGAATGTTTCTGTCAGCTTTGCAGGATCATAGCCATAGCGCTCCCAGAAGCCGGCCTGGTAGACCGTCGTCTCGGTTAGCAAGTCGGCATCCCAGAGTGCGATTCCGCCAGCATCAAGCATGGCGAGCACAACAGGATCCCGGAGGAAGTCCCCCGATTCGGTAGAGCGCGGCATCGTCTCCGAAGTCTCCTGCCGGCGAAGCAAGCTTCGTCAACGTGACTATCGTAGCCGATTCGGACGTGCAAGGGGCGTTCGAGGAATCCACGGCGCGACGGGCGGACTGTTTGCTCGACTGGCGAGCGAATCGACTCGGATCCCGGGATCTGGGATAACATCCGGAAACGGGTTGGTGAACCGGCCTTCGATCCAAGCGCACAAGGGTGCAGAGGACGCGGCGTGCCGTGTTCGACCAACAAACGGAGCAACGATGGCGAACGCTGCCGCAAGCATCGATGGACCGGGATTCGAAGGGTCGGTCCTTCGCAAACTCTCGACGCTCGATCGCTTTCTCTCGCTCTGGATTGGCCTGGCGATGGTCGCGGGGTTGCTTCTTGGGCGGCTCATCCCAGGGCTGAACGAAGACCTCGACAGAGTCAAAATCGGAACGACCTCGATTCCGATCGCGGTCGGCCTGCTGGGGATGATGTATCCGGTTCTCGCGCGGGTGCGCTATAACCGCCTGCACGATGTGGCGGCGGACCGGCCGCTGGTGGCGTCGTCGCTCGTGCTCAACTGGATCGTTGGGCCGGCGCTGATGTTCGCGCTCGCCTGGGTGTTCCTGCCGGATCTGCCGGAGTTTCGCACCGGGCTTATCCTTGTCGGCCTGGCACGCTGCATCGCAATGGTGCTGATCTGGAACAGCCTCGCGTGTGGTGATAGCGAAGCGGCCGCTGTGCTTGTCGTCCTGAACTCGGTGTTCCAGGTGGCCGCCTACTCACTGCTTGGCTATTTCTACCTCGAGACGCTGCCCGGGTGGCTCGGTTTGGACAGGACTGCGGTCGATTTTGCATTCTGGGACGTGGCTGCTTCTGTTCTCATTTTCCTTGGGATCCCGCTGGCGGCGGGTTTCCTCACCAGTCTCATCGGCCGGCGAAAGAAGGGAGACTGGTGGTATGAGGAGCGCTTTCTGCCTCGAATCGGGCCATGGGCGTTGTACAGCCTGCTGTTCACGATCGTTGTGCTCTTTGCGATCCAGGGTGACCGGATTACGTCGCAGCCGTTCGATGTGGCCCGGATTGCGCTCCCGCTGCTTGTCTACTTTGGGTTGATGTGGACGACATCGTTCTTCTGGGGCCGTGCCCAGGGGCTGACCTACGAAAAGACGGCGACGCTCGCCTTCACGGCTGCCGGGAACAACTTCGAGTTGGCGATTGCGGTTGCCATCGGCGCATTCGGGGTCACCTCGGGACAGGCGCTCGCGGGTGTGGTTGGGCCGCTGATCGAGGTCCCGGCGCTTATCGCGCTTGTGTACGTTTCGCTGTGGGGGCGGAAGCGGTTCTTCGGTGCGACCGAGGTGGTCCCGAACCAGGCGTGATGAGGGATATGGGGGCGTTCCGTGGGGACTGGTCCCCATGCCACCACGACCAACCCAAGGCGCGACTGACAAGGAGCGCTGGGATGCGATGCCATCCCGGTCGTTCATGGAACAGCACGGCTATTAGCGCCGGCGTGGCACCAATTGGTCGCGTGCCGTGGTTAGCCGTAATCGTAGGGCTCCTTGTCAGTCGCGCCTGTGGGTTTTTGTGGTGGGTGTTCGCGAACCACCAGCGCGATCCTGCGTTAACAACCTCGCTCATCCATCGTCCGCTGAGGTGACTTCGGCATCCCAGCGCTCCATGTCTGTCGCGCCTTGGGTTTGTTGTTCGGGGGTGAATCGTGTGCGCTGGTATCGGCGGTGGTGGTTGGGCGAGGGTGTAGCGCTCCATGTCTGTCGCGCCTGTGGTTTGTCGTGGGTGTTCGGGAATGGACTGGCTCTCGCGGGTGCGCGGCGGGAGCGATTACGATTGGTTCGTGATCGCGAAAGAAGACCTGATCCGCTATGTGACGAACGTCCACGCGCGTACTTACGAAGTGATCGAGGGCCTGCGCGATGCGGACGTTGCCTGGCGACCAGCATCTACTGAATTCAGCGCTGGTGAACTGGTGGCGC
>JBATAT010000264.1:0-2436 GCA_049662005.1 Tepidiformaceae bacterium | reverse complement strand
ACGTACCAGTACCGGACCAGTGGGTGGCCATCGTAGATTTTCGGCAGCGCCTTTCGCGGGATCGGCTCGCCCGGTGGCGGCTTGTAGCGCTTCGGTGCCGATGGGACCCCCACGGTGGATGGCAGCGTCCGGTGAATCATCGGGGCGGGTTCGCCGATGATCGGGCCGTCGTCCACTGGCGCCGTCTCCCCCGCACGCTGCTGACCCCGGAATGGGATCGGCTCTGGTGCTTGCGGAAGCTCCTCGGCCTGGCGAATCGGCGCCATCCTCGTGCCCTCGCCGGGGTGCGGCGCAGGCGCCCCAACTCCGCCTTCCTTCGCGCTGTATGCCATCGCCGCCGGAGCCACGCGGTGTTCTGCTTCGGTCGCACAGCCGTTGTTCGTCACCCAGCAGCCGGGGTGATGCATCACCCCGCAACCCTCGCAGCGAAGCACGGCCTCGCCCTCCTGAAAGGGGCGGTCGCACAAAGGGCAGAACCGTTGCTGAGCGCTCATCTGGCAAGTCCCGGGGCTGCCTCAGTATCCGTTGCTCGATGGCCATCATCAACATGAAACGTCGAAAGAGCTCGGAAAGTTCCCCTAGCGGCCTCCAAGAAGCGCCTCCACCTGCATGCGTGTTGGAAGTGATGACTGCGCGCCCACCGCCGTTACCGCGATGGCCCCCGCCGCGTTCGCGAACCGCGCCGCCTCGGCCAGGTTTGCTCCATCGCAGAGGGCGACGGCCAGCGCCGCGCAAAATGCATCACCCGCCCCCACTGAATCGACCGCGTCCACCGGGAAAGCCTCAACCGCTTTTACCACACCCCCGTCGTCGACGAGGCACCCGTCTCCGCCAAGCGTGATGACCGCCTTGGCACTGTGTCGTCGCAGTGCCGCCAACGCTCGTGCATGGTCGCCTCCGGCCCCGGGTGCGAGCGCCGCTGCCTCGATTTCATTCGCCACGATCACCGATGCCAGCCCCGGCATTTCTGCCGGGTGTTCGGCCACCGGCGCAGGATTGAGGAGCACCGGGACGCTCGCCTCCCGCGCGAGGCGCATGGCCGCAAGCGTTGCCTCCATACCGACCTCGAACTGCACCATCAGCATGTCCGCCGCCGCAATCGCGTCCCGCGCGGCTTCGATATCGTCCCTCGATAGTGCCAGGTTTGCCTGTGGAACCGTCAGGATCGCGTTCTCGCCCGAATCGATCACGATCGGCACTGCGACGCCCGTGCCAATCTCATCATCCATCGACACAAAGCGGGTATCGACCCCCGCGGCCTCGAGGCACGTGCGAAGGATCTCGCCGAACCGGTCTGGCCCGATTCGCCCGATCATCGTCACGGAGGCGCCAAGGTTCGCTGCGGCGATTGCCTGGTTGCCGCCTTTGCCACCGGGGGATGTCTGGAAACTCCGGCTCAGAAGCGATTCGCCCGCGACGGGGAGCCGTGGCGCCCGGACCACGAGGTCCATCATGAGCGAGCCCACAACCGCAATCCGCACTGGCACGTCCAGAGTGTACGAGCCTTGCTCGAATCGCGCCCTTCGCCCATTCCAGCGTCTCTCCGTACGCTAGTGGCATGACGCGCATCCTTGGCATCAATGGCAGCATTCGCCCGAACAGCACCGCCGACCGGGCCTTGAAGTTCACCTTCAAGGCGCTCGAAGCCGCCGGGGCGCAATGCGAAGCCTTCGAAATAGGCTCCCTCCCGTTGCTTGATGGCCGCCCGGATGATCAGTACCCGGCCACCGTCAGCGCGTTCCGTGCCGCCTGCACCGCTGCCGATGCCTTCGTTATCACTGTCCCCTCATACCACGGCGCCATGCCCGGCGGACTCAAGAACGCGCTGGATTTCATCGATCTTCCACACGCTGGCGGCAAACCCTACGCACTCATCGGCGTGGCGGGCGGCGATGCAGAACCCGGCGTGACCGATGTCGCACGGGTCATGCGCCACATTGGCGGAATTGCCGCCGTCCCGGATGTCGTTATCTCACGCTCCGGCGAACACTGGGGCCCCGGCGAACAACCAACCAACGCGAGCGTGAAGATCGCCATCGCCAAGGTCTCCGAAGACCTCCTCGTGGTGGCCGAGCTGCGCGCCGCTGGCAAGCTCCCCCAGCCGTAAGAACACCCCTCATGACGATGGCCCAACCTCCTCCACAGCAGCGCTACCCCACCGTTGGCGTTGCCGTCATCCTCCGCGACGCGGACGGCCGCATCCTCATGGGTCGCCGCGCGCACGGCCGCTACGCCGGTCTCTGGTGCATCCCCTGTGGTCGCCTCGAATGGGACGAAGATGTCCGCGTCGGCGCCATCCGCGAGTTCAAGGAAGAGACCGGCCTCGATGTGACGCTCGGCGAAGTCGCCGCCGTCCATTCCAACTTCCACGACCGCGATCGCCAGACCGTCGGCATCTGGTTCTGGGCCGACAAGATCCTCGCCGGCCACCCCCAC
>JBATAT010000263.1:0-4737 GCA_049662005.1 Tepidiformaceae bacterium | reverse complement strand
GCGTACTCCCGGTTTGGCCGCACCAGGGGGATACCATCCCGCTTCAGCGACCACTCCTCCAGCTTCGGGCTGGCCCCCACCGGCACCACCGAAATCGTCTGCACTGTCGGGTACAGCTCGCCAAGGTCTCGGATCGAGCGTGCCAGGTTGTCCCCGTCATTGACCCCAGGGCAGAGCACGATCTGCGTATGTGCGCGCAGCCCGAGTGTGCCCAGCCGCTTGAGTTGTTCGATTACATCGGGTGCCGTGCGGTTCGAAAGCATATGCCGGCGCAGTCCGGTCTCGGTGGCATGCACCGAAACATTCAGCGGGCTCAGCCGCTGCTCGTCGAGTCGTTCCCAATCCTCTTCGGTGAGGTTCGTCAGCGTAACGAAGTTCCCGTGGAGGAAGCTCAAACGGTAGTCATCGTCCTTCATGTACAGCGTCTTCCGCATGCCCTTTGGCAAACCCTTCAGAAAGCAGAAGAAGCAGTTGTTGTTACAGAGGGTGACCTCGTCCCACGTGGCCCGTTCGAACTCGATCCCGAGGTCCTCGTCGATCTCTTTCTCGAACAGCACCAGGTCATCGAGGCCATTCGCCTTCTTGATCGCGACCTGCACCTCGTGGGCAGCCGCGTAGAACTGGAAATCGACGACATCGCGCATCACGCGGCCATCCACGCTGACGATGGCGTCGCCCGCTTCGATCCCTGCTTCTTCAGCAAGAGACCCGGGCACGACGGCTGAGACCTGTCCTGGGGCGGGCGCGCGATTCACGCCGGCACGAGCTCCCGGATCCGCGCTTCGACTTCATCGATCGAGTAATCCGGCGTCGAAGCGCCCGCCGTCAGTCCAATCCGCTCGGCTCCGACGAACCAGTCGGCCTCAAGTTCCTCGGGGCCTTCGATGTGGTGAGCGATCGTTCCCTGCTCTTCGCACACTTCCTTCAGGTGGCGCGTATTCGCGCTCTTGCGTCCGCCCACAACCACCATCACATCCACCGTCGCCGCGAGCGCCGCCGCCGCCTCCTGCTGCCCCGTTGTCGCATGGCAGAGGGTGTTCACAACATGCATCTCGAAATTCCTGTCTCGGCCCAGCAGCATCAGGTTCGAAACGAATTTCGCGAAGTCCTCCATCTTGTGTGTGGTCTGCACCATCACCGCAATCTTGTTCGGGAACCCGCCCGGGAATTCGTCCACGAGCGTCTTCAGCGAGTCGAAGTCGGCGCTTGGCGCGATGGTCGCCTGCGAAAGCCCCTCCTTCGTCATCGTCCACCCCATGATGCCGCGCACTTCCTTGTGCCCGGGGTCACCGAAAATCAACACATGCCAGCCATCGCGGACGAACTTCTGCCCGTAGCGCTGTGCTCTCGTCACGATCGGGCACGTCGTATCGATGATTTCAAGGCCGCTCGCCTGCAACTCCTTCATCGCCCGTTCGCCGACGCCGTGGGCTGTAATTGCCACCCGGCCCTCATCCACGCGCGCCGCCGTCGCTGCACCGATGTCACCGTCCACCTGATCCGGTCCGGGCAACTGAACGACGCCATTTCGCTCAAGGTGCGTTACCACATGGGGGTTGTGAACAATTTCTCCTACGCTGAAAACGGGCCGTTCAGGGCTCGCCTCGCCCTCCATAATCTGCACGGCGCGCCGCACGCCCATGCAAAAGCCCATCTCATCTGCGCGAATCACCTGTACCATCGCCTTCGTCCTCACCGCCTTCACCTCCAGTATAGGGAGCGATGTAGCGCGGGGGTAAGAGCGCCTGTATCGCCTTGGTGATCCGTTCGGTGAGTTCGCTCACCTGTTCCTCGGTCGGGCGCCGCACTGCTTCCAGTCGAATTGGTTCGCCGATATCGACCGTGAATTTCGGTCGGCGGAGGAGCACAAGCGGGTTCCTCAATCGTTCCGTGCCAGTCATCGCGCATGGCAGCACCGTCGCGCCCGAACGCAACGCGATCATCGCCGTCCCCGGGTGAACTGGCCCCATGTACCCCGTCCGGCTCCGGTGTCCCTCCGGGAACATCCCGATCACGCCGCCCTTCTTGAGGATCCGTTCGGCCGTAAGCATCGCCCCGAGGTCTGCGTCGAACCGCCTGACCGGGAATGCATCCCAGAGCTTCACCACCGCTCCGAACGGCATCTTGAACAGTTCAATCTTCGCCATGAACCGGATTCGCCGCCGCGCGACACCCGCCCCCAGGATCGGCGGGTCGCCATTATTCAGGTGGTTCGAAACCACAATCAGCGCGCCCTCGCGAGGGATGTTCTCCCGGCCGGTCACCTTCCAGCGGATCACCACCGTCAGCAGGAATCGCAACAGGTATGTGCACGACCAGTAAAAGGCAGGAGCGAACGTCTGCCACCCGATGCGTCTCAACCGTTCCCGCATGCCACCCGCTCCAGCGCGAACGCCACCACCTCTTGCAGCGTCAGCTCAGTCGTGTCGATGACAATGGCGTCCTCGGCAGGCATCAGCGGGCTCGTCGTCCTCGTCGAATCGGTGGTGTCCCGGTTCGAAATGTCCTTGCGCGCATCGCTGGCGCCCTGCGCCGCCTGTATCGCCCTTCGCGTCGCCCGCGCTGTTTCGCTCGCCACCAGGTAGAACTTCAGCGGCGCTGCCGGTAAGACCACCGTTCCGATGTCTCGCCCCGCAAGGACTGAGGGTGCGGTCGCCGCTATCAGGCGTTGCTGCCGCACCATCGCCGTCCGCACGAGTGGCACCGCGGCGTAACGGCTCACGTTGTGCTCAACGTCGGGGTGGCTCAGCCGGGAAGTGACGTCCTCCCCAGCGAGCCGGATCTGGGTTCCATCGGAAGTGGCCCGAACGTCCAGGTCCAGCGTCTTCATGAACGGTCCGAGCGCTCTCCCCTTGGCGGGGATGCCCTGCTTCATCGCCGCCAGCGTCACCGCCCGGTACATCAGCCCGGTATCAAGAAAGAGGTAGCCATACTTCGTTGCGATGGCCATCCCAACGGTGGTTTTCCCCGATGCAGCGGGGCCGTCGATGGCGATTTGGTTCGGTAATGCACAGGTCATTGTGGGCCATCGTAGTGCAATCGAAGCTATCGCTCTCCGGGGTGCTTGCCTCCTGCCGCCCCGTAAAGCGCATCCACTTCCTCGGCCGTGAGTTCGCGGAACGAACCGGAACTCAGCGTTCCAAGTACCAATGGCCCGATCCTTATCCGGCGAAGCGCGATCACTTCCCGCCCGATCGCGGCCATCATTCGCCGGATCTCCCGGTTCTTCCCCTCTTTCAACGTGAGGATCAGCCATGCCTCTGGTTCGGGCCGGGGTTCGACAACCGTCGCCGCCTCGTCTTCTTCCGGCGCCTCCTCGCCATCGAAATCGAACTCGATTTCCACCTCGGCAGGAGGCGCAGCCGCTGGTTGCGCCGAGACCGCCCGGAGCCGTTCCGAGGCATCTTCAACCCCCCGCACAAGCCGTTCGATGTCACGTTTCGCCGGCATCGCATCCAGTCCGACCAGGTATTCCTTCTCCACCTCGTACTTCGGGTGGGTGAGGAGGTCGGTCAGGTGCCCGTCATTCGTGAGAATCACCAGCCCTTCGCTTTCGAGGTCCAGGCGACCCACCGGATGAAGTTGAACATCGCCGATCGGTACGAGGTCGAGAACGGTCTCGCGCCCGAGGTTGTCCCGTGCCGTGGTCACGAAACCGGCTGGTTTATGCAGGGCGAAGTAGCGGTAGCGCCCCTTGAGCACGGGCACGCCATCGACCATCACTTCATCGACTTCGGGGTCGGCGCGGGCGCCAAGGGTATCGACCTTCTTGCCGTTCACGCTCACCCGCCCGGCGAGGATCATCTCCTCGGCCACCCGCCGTGATGCCACGCCTGCGTTCGAGAGGATCTTCTGCAATCGCTCAACGGCCACGGTATCGCTCCATTCGCTTCTTCGCTCTCGGAACCAGTGCCGCCCCGGCTACGCCGAGCGAAATCCCGGCGATACCCCCGAGAACGATCCAGCCCTTCGCGCTGTCGTCGCCTTTGTCCGCGGATTCCACCGTCGTGGTCGGGCCAGCCTCCTGCCGCCCGCCCTGGATCGTTCCGGGTGGGGCGGTCCTGACACCGGCTACCGCCGAGACAGTCTTCGCCGGAGCGAAGCTGTTCGGTTCGCCCGGGGTCGGCCGATCCGTTTCGGCCCAGTTCTCGCGGCCGGGCTCGCTGGCCACGTCGCGAATACCGATCGTTTCGTTCGCGCCAGGCGCTTCGGGAGCCGGATCGAATACGTTCACGTTGTCACCATAGGAGACTTCATCCGCAACCGCTCCGTCGGGCGCCAACAACCGGACGATGTCGCCGGAGTTCCCCAGTCCATTGCCGATCTGACCACCTGGCGGCACGACCGTGACGATCCCTGTCGGCAGGCTGGCCGAGCCGCCCGCCACGACTATGTACGAACCCGGCGCGACGGTGACCGAAGGCAACACCTGGCTGGCCGTGCCATCGGCGATCCTCCACCCGCCGAGGTCGACCGCCTCGCTGCCTGCATTGACCAGTTCAACCCATTCGAACAGCGCGTCCCGCCCCGGCTCAGCCGGGTCGCTCATGATTTCTGAGATACGAAGCGACTTCAGGCCATCGTTCGCGCCCGTCTCTTGAACCGCACTGACTGCAGGTCCGATGAGCCCGCTGCGCCCCACCGGAGTCGCCGTCCTCTTCGGCTGGGTTCCCACAGTCGCGCTGCGACCTGCCGAGGTCGATGGAGGTGCTTGACTCGCGAGTGTTGGTGTTGGCA
>JBATAT010000262.1:0-2233 GCA_049662005.1 Tepidiformaceae bacterium | reverse complement strand
AGTCCGATGCGTTCGGCCCAGCGGCGAGGACTGCGCTTCAACCTCCACAACGATTCGCCTGTGGTCCCGCCGGATATCCTCCGGCTTGTCTGGAGCGCGGCCGCCCGGCGCACACGTTCGAACCAGGTCCTCGGGGCGGAACAGGCGATCAGCGTCGCCGCCGCGTTTCGCGCAGTTACGCTCGACGCTGCCTACGCCCACTTCGAAGAAGAATCGAAAGGCTCAATAGCGGCTGGCAAGCTTGCCGACCTCGTCGTGCTCAGTGCGAACCCAACTTCCGTGCCCCTCGACCAGATCCAGGCGATCACCGTGGAAGCCACGTTGAAGGAAGGCGTCATCATTCACGGCGCGCTCTGAGTCCGTCGTGCCACCTCGTCTGCAGCTACCCGGCTATGCGCCGCCTGCTACCGCCGGGACGATGCTGATCTCGTCGCCGTCCTTAAGCGCCGTTCCGAGGCCTTCCATGAAACGAACGTCTTCGCCGTTCACGTAAATGTTTACGAACCGGCGCATCTGGCCGGACTCATCCATCACGCGGTCGCGCATCCCCGGATACGAACCTTCCAGGTTCGCCACCAGCGATTCAAGAGTTGAGCCGTCCCCGGTGACCTTCGAAAGGTTGCCGGTCAGGCCGCGGAGTGGCTGAGGAATCAAGACAGTAACGGACACGGAATTCTCCAGTTGTTGATATTGAAGTTGAACGACGCGCTCGTCGCTTGCTTAGCCTTCGACGACGTCTCCGACGACCGGGTCGACCCGGACTCCCTTGAGCTGTGCCCACGCCAGGCTCCGATCGATCTCGATCGGGTCGCCTTCGAGTTCGAGCATGACCCAACCCGTGTTCTCATCGACATCCGCCATGCGAACGTTCGTGATCACCCGGAACTCGTGGCCGAGGTTGTAAATCAAGGGCTCCTTGATCAGGTTCTCCGGAAAGGTGAACTTCACTCGCTTCAGTGTCATCAGGCGACTCCCTGCGCCACCGGGGCGCGATACGCGGCTTCGAAACTGTCGATCGTTGCATCGATCTCGAGCGGTGGCGCGAGATGCTCGCTGACGGCTTCTGCCGTCTTAAAACCCGCGCCAGTGACGAATGCAACCGTCAACTCGTCGGGCTGAATTCTACCTTGCTCAGCAAGTTGCTTCAGCGACGCAACCGTCACGCCGCCAGCGGTTTCGCCGAAGATCCCCTCGGTCTCCGCCAGGAGCTTCATTCCGGCCACGATCTCCGGGTCGTCGACCATCCCACAGGCGCCATTCGTCTCCTGCATCTGGACCAGGCTGTAATAGCCATCCGCCGGGTTGCCGATGGCCAGCGACTTCGCGATTGTGTTTGGGCGCTGGGGCCGGAAGTTTGTCGTCCCCTCCTGCCAGGCCACCGCGACGGGCGAGCAGCCGGTCGCCTGCGCGCCGCTCATCCTTGGGCTTGGCTTGTCGATAAGACCCGCCTTATACAACTCTTCGAACCCTTTCCGGATCTTCACGAACAGCGATCCGCTCGCGATCGGCACCACGCAGTGATCCGGTGCCCGCCACCCCAGTTGTTCGGCGACCTCGAAGCCGAGCGTCTTCGAACCCTCCGCGTAGTACGCCCGGACGTTCACGTTCACAAAGCCCCAGTTATACGAACCGGCGAGCTCGGCACAGAGCCGGTTCACGGCATCGTAGTTGCCGCGAACCTTCACCAGCGTCGGGTTATAGATGCTCGAACCGAGCACTTTGCCCGCCTCGAGGTCGTGGGGAATGAACACCACCGCCTCCATCCCCCCGGCCGCCGCGTGGGCGCTTACGCTGTTGGCGAGGTTGCCCGTGCTCGCACAGGCCAGCTTCTCATAGCCGAGTTCCCGCGCCCGGCTCGATGCCACCGCGACCACGCGGTCCTTGAACGACCACGTCGGGTTCATCGTGTCGTTCTTGATGTACAGGTTGTTCAGGCCCAGGGCCTTCCCGAGGTTCTTCGCACGAATGAGTGGCGTGTAGCCAGCCCCGATGTCGATCGCGTTTTCCGCTTCGACGGGGAGGAAATCCTTGTACCGCCAGAGACTCGAAGGCCCGGCTTCGATGCTGGCCCGGCTCACATTCTTGCGGATTCCCTCGTAGTCATATGCGACTTCGACCGGGCCGAAACAGAAGTCGCACACGTGGCGCGCTTCCAGGGGGTATTCGCGATGACACTCGCGACAGCGAAGATTGGTGGCGAAACTCATGCGTTGTCTCCGAATCGTCCTTCTCG
>JBATAT010000261.1:0-1963 GCA_049662005.1 Tepidiformaceae bacterium | reverse complement strand
AGCGCCGCTCGAGCGGCCTGCAGCCGGATCCACGGCGTCAATGGGCGCTTGCCTTGCGCTGCGAGCGATGGGCCACCCAGGAGTTCGGCAAGGCGTGCCGCCACCATGAATCGCACATTGACCACTGGCCCATGTGCTGCCAGCGCGCGGCGAACGGAGAGGCCGGCGTAGTTCGACGGCACAATGACCGTGACCGCTGCGAGCGGATCCGCGGCTTTTTCGCCAGCAATGATCCGGGCGAGGGCTTCGCGGGCCGGCGGGCCATAGGGCAACAGGTCTATCACTGCTCGGCTCGCACCTTTCTCCGCAACATCCTACGGGCGATCGTCACCAACGATGCATATCGTCGCGACAGGTGGCGACGACATTGCCGAGGATACTTTCTTCATGGTGTCACCGCACGCATGTTCTGCTAACCTGCTCAATCACATGGTCCGGTTCGTACACACCTCCGATTGGCAGTTGGGCATGACTCGCCGCTTCCTCACTCCTGAAGCCCAGTCGCGGTTCACTGACGCTCGCCTCCAGGCAATCCGCACCATCGGTGACATCGCACGGGCGCGCGAAGCCGCATTCGTGCTGGTGACCGGCGATGTCTTCGAATCGAACATGGTTGACCGTCAGCTCGTTCTGCGCGCACTCCACGCGATGAAGGAGGCGGGCGTTCAGGTCTACCTCCTCCCGGGAAACCACGACCCGCTCGGGGCCGGTTCCGTCTACCTTTCGCCGGTTTTCGAATCGAATTGCCCTTCCAACGTCACCGTCCTCGATGGCGAACCTATCGAGGCAGTGCCCGGGGTAACCATCCTCAGTGCACCGTGGCGCTCCAAGAAGATGGCTGGCGACCCCATCGCAGCAGCGCTCCAACCGGCGATGGAGACGCCTGGGGTGAAGATCCTGGCTGGACACGGGAGGTTCGAGATCTTCGCTCCCGACCCCGATGACCCGGACCTGATCCGGCTCGCACCAGCCGAAGCGGCACTCAGTTCCGGTGCGGTCGATTACATTGCTCTCGGCGATCGGCATTCGCGGACGTCGGTCGGATCGAGCGGGCGCATCTGGTACTCCGGAGCGCCCGAACCGACCGAGTATCGCGAGACCGACCCCGGCCTTGTCCTCGCCGTGACGATCGATGGCGGGGCCATCGAGGTGGAGCCGGTGAAGGTAGCGACATGGCGCTTCACCGAGCAGATGTCGACGGTGAACGATTCAGCGGATGTGGCCCGGTTGCGCAGCTGGCTCGACGGGCTGCCAACCAAGGAGCGGACGATCCTGAACCTTGGCCTCGAAGGGACCGTCAGCCTGGCGGTGATGGCCGAACTCGAAGAGACGATCGAGCACTTCCGGCCGATGTTCGCAGCCATCGAGCAGCGCGTTCGTGATAGCGACTTGCTCGTGGTGCCTTCGGATACCGATTTCTCCGACCTCGCGCTTACGGGCTTCGCTGCCGCGGCGGCGAAGGACCTCGCGGAGCGGGTCGAAGAGACCGGCGAGCAGGCACGCGAAGCTGGCGACGCGCTGCGGTTGCTGCACCGGCTCGCCCGGGGCGCCGCATGAGATTCGAGCGCATCACCATCCGCGACTACAAAGCCATCCGTTCTGTAACGATCGAACCGCGCCCGGCAGGGATCACGATCATCGAGGGCGACAACGAAATCGGGAAATCCAGCATCGCCGAGGCGCTCTGGCTGATCTTTGAGCAGAACGACGATTCTTCGAGCCAGCTGGTCAAGGGCCTCAAGCCCGCGGGCCGTGACACTGCAACTGAGATCGAAGTTGAAGTCCGGACCGGGGAATACCGGTTCCGGTATTTCAAACGATTTCACCGCGGCCCGCGCACGGAGCTCGAAGTGTTCGAACCGCGGCGCGAACTGCTCACCGGCCGTGAGGCCCACAACCGCGCTCGCGAGATCCTCGACGGGACGATCGACCGGCAACTCTGGAACGCGCTCCGGCTGCAGCA
>JBATAT010000260.1:0-6334 GCA_049662005.1 Tepidiformaceae bacterium | reverse complement strand
ATGGCGTATTGTCCTGTCGAAGTTCGATCGGGAGGTCAGCGCATGCCGCGATTGCGCCAGGTTCCACTCAACGAGGCGACGGGTGACGTCCGGGGCGTCTACGCACGGCTCTTCGGGGATCGTGATCCAGTCGCCGAGCCGGGAACAGCGACCGGGACGCCCGGGAACTGGTGGACGGTGTTCGCCCTTGTGCCCGATGTTCTGGCGCACGCGCAGGCTGGCTTCGGAGTGATTTCGAACAAATCGCGTGCGATGACGGCCTACCAGCGTGAGCTGGCAATCATGCGTACCGGCTTTGCCGCCGGGAGCAAGTTTGTCTTTTCCCAGCACTCCAAGGCAGCCCGGGCGGCCGGCGTGCCGGAGGAAAAGATCGCCGCGATCGGCTCATGGGCGGCATCGCAAGCCTTCGATGCCGACGATCGTGTGTTGCTGGCGTACGTCGATCAGCTGGTACTGGGGGATGGGCGGATGCAGGATGCGACGTTCGATGCACTGAAGCGATCCTGCACTGATGAAGCCATCCTCGAACTGACCTACACGATTGGCACCTACCGAATGCACGCGATGATGAGCCGCGCGCTTCGGCTGGAGTACGACGACATCGATGAGCGGATCGTGGAGGTGGCCATGCCGGGTCAGGCGGCAGCCGATGTGATGAGCCAGATCAGCCGTTGAGCGAACTGTGAACACGGGTTGCCCGTGTGGCGGGGCGCACTTGCGTTCGTAGTGTGATCCGCGTACGAAGGCGACAGATTGCACCTTCCCGAGGCAGACCATGGACTTCAGCATCCCCGACGAGATAACGGCCCTGCTCAAGCAACTCGACCAGTTCATCGAGGACGAGATCAAACCGCTCGAACTCCAAGACGACAACATGCGCTTTTTCGACCATCGGCGCGAGTATGCGCGCACGGACTTCGAGAATGGCGGGGTGCCACGGAAGGACTGGGAAGAGCTCCTGGCGGAAATGCGGCGGCGGGCGGACAAAGCGGGCTTCCTGAGGTATGCGGTGCCCGAGCGGTATGGCGGCAAGGGGGGTTCGAACCTGGCGATGGCGATCGTCCGTGAACATCTCGCGGCGAAGGGCCTCGGGCTGCACAACGACCTCCAGAACGAGTCGGCGATCGTTGGCAACTTCCCCACGGTGAAGATGTGGGAAGACTACGGAAGCGAGGCACAGAAGCAGAAGTTCCTCGCGGGGATGTTCAGCGGCGAGACGCGGGTGGCATTCGGCCTAACGGAACCGGACCATGGCAGCGACGCCAGCTGGCTCGAAACTCGGGCGATTCGCGATGGCGACGACTGGGTGATCAACGGCCAGAAGCGATTCAACAGCGGCCTGCACAACGCGACGCACGACCTGGTTTTCGCTCGAACTTCGGGCGAGGAAGGCAAACCGAAAGGCATCAGCTGCTTCGTGGTGCCGGTGGATGCCGAAGGGTTCTCCGTGGACTTCATGTGGTGGACCTTTAACATGCCGACCGACCATGCGGAGGTGACCCTGAAGGACGTGCGTGTACCGGCCGAGGCAATGCTCGGCGCGGAAGGCGATGGACTGGCGCTGGCGAATACGTTCACGCACGAGAACCGCATCCGGCAGGCGGCATCAGGCGTTGGGGCGGCCCAGTACTGCATCAACGAATCGGTGAAGTACGCGAACAAGCGGGTCACGTTCGGACAACCGCTTTCGACCCGGCAGGCGATCCAGTGGCCCCTTGCGGAACTGCAGACTGAATGTGAGATGGTTCGGAATTTGGTCTACAAGACGGCGTGGGAACTGGATTCGAAGCATCACATGGAGATCAGCGACAAGGTGGCCATGTGCAACTACCGCGCAAACCGCCTCGTGTGCGATGCGGCCGACCAGGCGATCCAGGTACACGGAGGGATTGGCTATACCCGTCACATGCCGTTCGAGCACATTTACCGGCACCACCGCCGATACCGGATCACGGAGGGTTCGGAGGAGATCCAGATCCGACGCGTGGCCCAGGTTATGTTCGGCTATGGGCGGTCGCGCAGGTAGTTCGTAACAATTGTCATTGGCGGCCGCCGAGAACGTGGTAGCATCGTGGCCACAACGCGGCAGCGAGCCGGTGGGTGTTTCGGGGGGAAGTGAGTGCCGTACCAGTTCCGTGAACGTGGGGAGTTCGTCGAAGTACGCCTCGATGGTGTGCTCGAATCGTTCGCGCCGTTCGTGCGCGATCTGATCGATCGGACGGGAACGAAGCAGGTTCTGCTGAACCTCGAGGGCGTGACATCGGTCGCGGCCGACACGTACGCACTCGCCAGCCAGGTCCAGGCAGCCGTGACCGAGGGGTACCGGCTTGCGTTCTTTGCTCCGCGGCCCGCACTCTTCGGCATCAGCCGCCAGACATTGCTGCTGGGCAACGTCGAAGAAGGCACGGCGGCCGGGGTCTTCCGGGACATCGAAGAGGCGCGGCGGTGGTTGCTCTCGGCGTGACGACGGCCGGGCACCGGAGGTCGACCCCAGAAGGCGACTAGAAGCGGACCAGCTTTACGCCGTGGATGCCATCGATCGCCTCGATCTTCGCGATCTGCTCGTCGCTCGGGGCCTCATCGACGGCAATAAGCATGAGAGCGCGGCCGCGACGGCCGCGGCGACCAACCTGCATCGACTGGATGTTGATGTCGATCTGGCCGAGGAGCGTGCCGACGCGGCCGATCATTCCAGGGCGGTCTTCGTTGTCGCAGGCGAGGAGGAAGGTCCCCGGCTCGGGGACGAGATCGATATCGAGATCCTTGAGGATAACGATATGCGCCCTGCCGCCCTGCACGGTGCCGCCGACGGTCAGTTCTTCGTCGCTTGTCACCAGCTTGAGGTGGATGAGGTTGTTGAAGACCTCATGGGAGGTGCGCTTGCTTTCGGCGATGTCCCATCCGCGAGACTGGGCGATGAGGTTGGCGTTGACGATGTTGACGGTCTCATCGCTGATTGGCTTGAGCAGGCCCCGGATAATCGACGCCTTGAGCGGCGTGGTGTCGTGTTCGGCGATTTCGCCGAGGTACTCGATTTCGATGGACATGAGCTTCCCCGTCACGAGCTGGGTGGCAACCGTGCCGACCACTTCGCCAACGGACATGTACGGGCCGACAACCTTGAGCGTTTCTGGCGCGAGCATCGGTGCGTTGACCGCATAACGCGCCGGGCGCCCGGCGAGGATGTCGACAATTTGTTCGGCGACATCGACAGCGACACGCTCCTGGGCCTCGGCTGTCGAAGCACCAAGATGGGGCGTTGTGATAATCCGGGGGTCGCCGAGAAGGGGGTTCTTCGGATCGATCGGCTCGGCGGTGTAGACATCGACCGCAGCGCCAACGACCTTGCCCGATTCGACGGCGGCAGCGAGTGCAGCTTCGTCGATGATCCCGCCGCGCGCGACGTTCAGGAGGCGGACGCCATCCTTCATGCGGGTGAATTGCTCGGTTGAGATCATGCCTTTGGTGGCGGCCGTCATCGGCACGTGGACGCTGATGAAATCGGACATCGCGATGAGCGTCTCGAAGTCGGCAGGTTCGGCGCCGAGGCTTCTGGTGCGCTCTTCGGCGACGAACGGATCGTGCGCGAGGACGCGCATATCGAGGCCGAGCCCGCGGCGGGCGACTTCGGAGCCGATAGGGCCGAGGCCGATGACGCCGAGGGTCTTGCCGCGGACTTCGGTACCGACGTAGGTCTTGCGATCCCATTTGCCCGCTCGCATGGAGGCATCGGCCTGGGGAATGTGGCGGGCGAGCGCCATGAGGAGGGCGATCGTGTGTTCGGCGGCCGCGATGGTGTTTCCCTGGGGGGCATTCACGACGATGACGCCACGCTCGGTTGCTGCCTCGAGGTCGATGTTGTCGACGCCGACGCCGGCACGGCCGATCACCTGGAGCCGTGTTCCTGCCTCGATAATTGGCCGCGTAACCTTGGTCTCGCTTCGGACGACAAGGGCATCGTAGTTCTCGATGGTCGCGAGGAGCGCATCCGCTGACTGCCCCGTTTTGAGGTCAACATCGCCGACGGCACGGAGAAGTTCGATGCCCTCGGGGGCGACCGGATCGGCGATAAGGATGCGGGGGCGGCGGTTTTCGGGCATAGCGGGTTGTTTCTCCTGCAGGCTGGCGAGCGCGAGTTCAACGGTGGCGGGTATGCGGACCTTGCCCGATTCCCAGCGGCTGATGGTCCCCTGGTCGACACCGAGCACGGTGGCGATGGCCGATTGGGAGAGGCCGAGGGCGGTGCGTGCTGCGCTGAACTGAGCGGCGTTCATGTGCTATGCAGTATGCATGATCAGTGAAGGCCATGCAATCTGCATGGCCTTCAGAGGAATTTGATCGCGGGTGTTTGCTACGCCCTGGCCTCGCCGAGGAGTTTTTCGACGACATCGAGCGCTTCGGCAATATCGGACTTCTGGAACCAGCCGAGGTGGCCGATACGGAAGATCTTTCCTTCGAGCTTGCCCTGGCCCCCTCCGAGGACCACGCCAAACTCTTCGCGAGCTCGCTTGCTCAGCGCCTTTGCATCGACGCCTTCCGGCCACCACACGGCAGTCACCGTGTTCGAGGCGAACTGTTCGTTCACCGGGACAAGCTTGAGGCCGAGGCCTTTCACCCGTTCACGGGTGTACTCAGCGACGTCTTCGTGGCGAGTAAAGATCCCTTCGAGGCCCTCGGCACGAAGCATCGAGAAGGCCTTGTCCAGGGAGAAGTAGATGGACATCGCAGGTGTCCATGGGTTCTGGAGCTTCGCCAATGATTCACGAGTCTTGACCGCATCGAAGTAGAAGCGGGGCATCGTTGCCTCGGCGTTGGCGGCCCAGGCACGTTCACTGAAGTAGACGAAGGCGAGGCCCGGGGGCACCATCCAGCCCTTTTGCGAGCCGCTGACGACTACATCCAGATCCCAGCGTTCGACCGGGCAGGGAATCGAACTCATGCTGCTGACCGCATCGACAATGATGAGCCGATCGCGCTTGCGCACTTCCTTGGCGATGGCTTCGAGGGGGTTGGTCACACCGGTGGAGGTCTCGTTGTGGGTGACGAGTACCGCCTTAATCGCCGGGTCGTCATCAAGCATGGTGGCGATAACGGTCGGGTCGGCTGCTTCGCCCCATTCGAGCGCGTAGCTGACGACATCGGCTCCGTAGGTCTTCGCGATGCTCTTCAGGCGGTCGCCGAAGGAACCGATGGAGATCGAGAGCACGCGATCGCCGGGGCTGAGCGTGTTCACCACGGCGACCTCGAGGCCGCCGGTGCCGGATGTGGTGAAGGAGAGGACATCACTCGAAGTACCGAAGACCCAGTTGAGGCCATCGGTAACGCGCCGGAGGACCTGGGCGAATTCAGGTCCGCGGTGGTTCATCATCTGGGCGGCGCCCGCCATCAGGACGTCTTCCGGGCACGGTGTTGGTCCGGGGATCCGCAGGTTCACAGTAAGCTCCGAAAAGTGGGTGGAGTTATCGTCAGCGGTTATTCAAGCGTGGTCAATCGGAGATGAGCCGTGGCATCCGTGTGAAGAATCGATAGGCTAATTCGGCCGGTCGATAGCGTGACGCGGTAGACTCCGGTTCGATGGTTGTCGATCCTCGGCGAAATCTTCCCTCTGTTGACCAGTTGCTGAAGGCTGTCGGTGAACGCGATGAGCCGCCGGAACTGGTCACTTCGAGCGCTCGGCGGATACTCGCGGAGGCGCGGATCGGGGTTGGAGATACGGGCGCCGATTCGAGCCTTGATGCACTCGTCGTCGGCGTTCGGCGAGACCTCGACCGCGTAGGCGTCCCATCCCTTCGGCGAGTTATCAACGCATCGGGCGTGCTGTTGCAGACGAACCTGGGACGTGCCCCGCTTGGCCAAAACGCGCTGGCGGCGATGGCGGAAGTCGCGGCTGCTTCGAACCTGGAGTACGACCTCGCGAACGGGGCCCGTGGGAGCCGGCATGAGCACGTTCGCGAACTCCTGCGAATGGCGACGGGGGCCGAAGATGGCATCGCCCTGAATAACAACGCCGCCGCGCTCTTGATGGTTTTGCAGACGTTCGCGCAAGGGAAAGAGGTGATTGTTTCGCGCGGGCAGGCGGTTGAAATCGGCGGTGGGTTTCGAATACCGGACGTGCTTCGGCAGAGTGGAGCGAAGCTAGTAGAAGTCGGGACGACAAATCGAACCTATGCACGGGATTACGAAGCGGCGATCACGCCGGATACTGCCGCCATCCTGCGGGTTCACACCTCGAACTTCCAGGTGGTTGGCTTCACAACCGAGCCGAGGGCGGAAGAGTTGGCAGCGGTGGCGACCCGCCACGGCGTTCGGTTGTTCGACGACCTGGGGAGCGGTT
>JBATAT010000259.1:0-3609 GCA_049662005.1 Tepidiformaceae bacterium | reverse complement strand
TCAACCACGTGGGGGCAGTCGGGGCCGGGGAGGAGACCTGTCGGCGAGCAGACGGTGGCCTCGACCAGTCCCTGCGGTCGCGGCAGCCATTCGGGGACACGCGTCGCCGCTGCGGCAAGCATGATGTCGCGCCAGATCGGGCCGGCGCCATCAACCCCGGAGACTTCGCGCATCGGCGAGGCATCGGCGTTGCCCACCCAGACGCCAACGGCGAAGTTCGCCGTGTAGCCAAGCGTCCAGTTGTCGCGGAAGCCGGTGGTCGTGCCGGTCTTCGCCGCCGCTGTAAAGGGGAGATCGAACGGGGTGGAGTGCCCGAAACCCAGGATTCTTGCGTCCGGGTCCGAGAGGATATCGGAGACGAGGTAGGCCTCCGCGGGAGGGGCTACGCCGACCGGCACCGGTGCCGGGCGTTCGTACAGGACGTTGCCGAACGAGTCACGAACGCGCGTGAGCGCGAATGGCCGGGCGAGCTCGCCGCCGGAGGCCAGGGCCGCATAGGCGCCGGTGAGGTCGAGCAGCCGGACTTCGCCGCCGCCGAGTGTGAGCGAAAGACCGTAGCTTTCCGCGTCAGTGAGCGTCGCAAGGCCGAAGGTGTTCGCCGTATCAAGGAAGGCGTCGATCCCGATCGCATCGAGTGTTTCGACCGCGGGGACGTTCAACGACGAACCGAGGGCAGTTCGCACCGGAACAACGCCATGGAACGACTTGTCGTAGTTCTGCGGTTCGTATCGCTCATCCCCGTCGGTGAACACGGTGGGCACGTCGAGCAGGGGCGTCGCGGGCGTCAAGCCGCGTTCGAAGGCGGTCAGGTAGAGGAACGGCTTCAGCGCCGAACCCGGCTGGCGCGGGCTGAGGGCGAGATTGATATCGCCCGAGGTGCTGCCAACCATCGCGAGGATTGCGCCGGTGGCGGGGTCGAGCGCGACGGCCGCTGCGTTGGTGACGTTCCGGTCCGCCAACTTCTCGAGCTGAAGCCGGGCGAGGCGTTCGGATTCGACCTGCAACCCGGCGTCGAGCGTCGTCTCGATGACAAGCCCGGGCCTGTCCTTGAGGTCGGGCCGCAGCTGAGCAAGCTCGGCCATCGCGTAGTCGACGAACTGGCGCCCAATCGCGGGTTCGATATCCGGGAGCAGCGCGAGGGGTTCGCCTTTCGCGGCCGTAGCGGCCTCGTCGCTGATTCGGCCATCGTCGGCGAGGCGATCGAGGACATAGGCCTGGCGGTCCTTCGCATGTTCAATTTCGGCCGCGCCCTGATAGACGGAGGGCAGTTGGGGAAGACCGGCGAGGAAGGATGCACGCGCGAGGTCGAGGTTGGCGGCACTGACGCCGAAGTAGACGCGGGCGGCAGCTTCGATGCCGTAGGCAGAACGGCCGTAGTACACCTCGTTGAGGTAGAGCTCGAGGATCTCATCCTTCGAGCGGTGAGCTTCGAGCTGGAAGGCGATCAGCGATTCGCGTGCCTTTCGGACCAGGAGGGGGCCGCCGCCGCCGTCGAGGTAGAGGCGGCGAGCCAGCTGCTGGCTAATCGTCGAGGCGCCCGAACGCTGACTGCCGAGATGGGTTACCGCGCGTGCGATGGCGATCGGATCGATTCCGGGATGGGATTCGAAGCGCTGGTCTTCGGCGGAAATGGTGGCCTCGCGCATCACCGGCGCCACATCCTGGAGGCGGACCGGGATGCGGAAGCCCTCGGCACCGTCGCGTTGGAGCACGACTCCTTGGGCATCCAGCACCACGGAGCCAGGCAGATGCAGCCTCGACTCCGGCGGATCGAACGGGGCGCAGTTTGCGTAGAACCAGAGGGCACCAAAAGCCAGGAAGCCCGCTCCGCAACCCCAAACGAATTTTCGGCGCCTCGAAAACCAAATTCTCATGCAGCCTCGTGCCAGTATGACGCTGCACATCCACGAAAAGTTCCCGGGCGAGGGGATCTTGACCAACCCGGACAGGCTGGAACCGCTTCAACAGGCGCGCGGGAGGGGACATCCCGCCGGGTCTCATCCTTGAAGTGCCGGAGATGGTCCTCCGCGGCGTCTTCGCGCACTCACGGGAGTACCCATCTACCTGCCGCGGGCGCTTCGGGTTCCGCCAAAGAGTGACCCATCCCATACAGGGCGATTTGACGACTCTGCTAGGATTCCCCGCAACCTGATCCGGCATTTCCCGGCGGGAGTGTTGTGCGGTGGTGGATAAGACGTACATCGATTTTGACCTTCAAATCGAGAAGGCCGGTGACGGCTACCGGGCGCAGGTGCTCGATTCGCCAGGGGGCCAGGCGCAGGCCGATGTTGTTGTGCCGTTTTCCGACGTTGAACTCGAGAACTTCGTGTTGCGCGTCGGGCAACGACGGCGGGGGAGGCGGCGCATCGAATCGCACGACCTCGACGTTGCGCGGGACTTTGGCGCGGCCCTGTTCCAGGCGATCATTCACGATGACGTCGCCGGCGCCTACCGTTCGAGCGTCCTGTGGGCACAGACCCACGGTGTCGGTCTGCGGCTCCGACTGCGACTCTCGGGTGCGCCGGGGCTGATCGACATTCCCTGGGAGTTCTTGTTCGACCGATCGGCGAGGCGATTCGTGGCACTCTCGATCGATTCGCCAATCGTCCGGTTCCTGGACATCCCGGGTGTCACGTCTCCCCTGGCCATAGAGCCGCCGATCAAGATCCTGGCGGTCATCGCGAGTCCGACAGATTTCGAGCCGCTCCAGGTGGAGGACGAATGGGCGCGACTGCAAGAGGTGGCCAATTCGGTGCCCGGCCTTTCCATCGAACGGCTGGAGAAACCAACGCTATCCGAGCTGCAGCGTGCCTTACGCCGGGAATTCCACATCCTCCATTTCGTCGGCCATGGCGGGTTCGATGAAAAGACCCAGGACGGGCTCCTCGTTTTCGAGGATGAGCAGGGGCGTGGGAACGAAGTGAGTGCGACTTACCTCGCGACGCTCCTCCACGACGCAGACACGTTGCGCCTTGCCGTGTTGAACGCCTGCGACGGCGCGAGGGCCTCGCGGACCGACCAATTCTCGGGAGTAGCACAATCGTTGCTTCAACAGGGTGTGCCGGCGGTGGTCGCCATGCAGTTCGAGATTTCGGATGACGCCGCCCTGACGTTCGCGAAGGAGTTCTACGGGGCGTTCGCCGAAGGGCTGCCGGTAGAGGCGGCGTTGGCGGAAGCGCGCAAGAGCATGTTCGCGCAGCAGAATGACTCGGAATGGGCGACGCCAGTGCTCTACCTGCGCTCGGTTGGGAGCGACATCTTTGAAATTTCGAAGCCGGCCACCCCGGAATCCGGAACACCGCATTATCCGAAACCCCCGATCGAACCCGTGCAGCCGGTCGCCGACCTGATCAAAGCGGCACACGCAAGCGTGGGTGGCGCCGATTCGGACACGTTGGCCGCTGAAACCACCG
The DNA here is from genome assembly GCA_049662005.1 of Tepidiformaceae bacterium. Lineage (GTDB taxonomy): Bacteria > Chloroflexota > Dehalococcoidia > Tepidiformales > Tepidiformaceae > Amarobacter. Next base: position 196 of record JBATAT010000259.1, on the reverse strand, counting down.
CTCGCGATTCCTCCACCCCGCACCAAGAACCACCGGAAGTGAGGACGGCGCCGGACACTGCTCCGCGCGAGGCAGTACCCGAGGCAGGAGTTCCGGCGAGCGGGTGGTGGCGAGGATCGCCGCGGACCAGGGTTGCGGTTGGGGCGGGCGCAGTTGCGGCGGCATGCGTGTTGATTGCCATCATCTTCATCGCGAC
>JBATAT010000258.1:0-3530 GCA_049662005.1 Tepidiformaceae bacterium | reverse complement strand
GTCGGCCAGTGAAGTGTCGGCCGTGCCAGCAGAGGACGCTGGCGCCGAGGACAAGAAGAAACCGGCAGCAGACCCGTTCGCAGCACTGCTCGCCTTGACCGTGCCGCTCGCGGCCCCGGTCGTCGCGCCCCCGGTTGTCGTTGCCGTTGCCGATGCATCAAGCGCGGCCACGCCGATCGATGGCAGCACGACGGTCGCCAGCCCCGCAACCCCGGAGACCGCCGGCGAAAGCCTCGAAGTCGCCGCACCCGCCGCTGAGGTGGCTGCACCACAACCACCAGGTCAGCAAGCCGAAGCCATCGCCCCTGCGGCCGTGAATGGTGCGATTCCACCCGAATCCAGTGGCGCGGCCACCGCTGCGGTCACACCCGAAGCAATCGCCGCCGCTGCGACAGCACCCACTGAGGCAGCGGACCCCACGGTAGCTCTTGATGCCAACCCTTCGCCCAAACCCGGTGAACCACCTACGGAAGCCAATGGTCCCCAGCCGGAACAGTCCGCGAACGCAGCCAGCGTGGTCCGCACCGTCGGGAACGCACAAACCGAAACCGAAGCGGGCGAAGGAGATGCCAGTTCTGGCGATGACAAGCCCGGAACGGCCGAAAGGCCCCAGCCCCGGGGCTCGGCCCAGGACCTCGCCCAGCTGACGCCGAACCCGGCCACCGGCGACATGCCCCCCGCGGCCGACATCGGCCCGGCTGATGCCGCGATCAGTCCCGACGCGCCAGCACCAGCGCCCGAACTCCCGAAGCAGGTCGAACACGTTGCCAGTGCCGTCATCGAACGGGTCGATGCTGGCGGCGGCGAAGCCCGCATCCACCTCGACCCGGTCGACCTCGGCGAGGTGACCATCCACGTCCACACCGAAGGCCAATCGGTCCGGGTGGAAATCCATGCCGAACGTCGCGAGGCCATGAACCTCCTCCGCGACCATTCACAGGACCTCTCGGCTCTGCTGGGCGACCGCGGCCTGAATCTCTCCGATGTGAACGTCGGCCTCGGCCGCGGGAACGGCGGCCAGGCATGGGGGAACGAAGACCAGCAGCCGCAGAACCGGCCGGTCTCCGGGGAATTCGCCTCGGTCCTTGGCATCGAAGACGGCGCTTCCATGGAACGCCACCAGCGCCTGCGCGCCGCCTACAACCCCGATGGCGCGCACCTCTTCAGGGTCTAGGAGCAAGCAGATGACACAGCCAATCGATGCCGTAACCCAGCTCCAAAACTCTACCTACGCGCCGAAGACCAGTGCTGGTTCGGATCTTGGCCAGGTCGACTTCATGAAGCTCATCATCGCCCAGATGCGCAACCAGAACCCCCTCGAGCCACAGTCCGATTCGGATTTCATGGCCCAGATGGCGCAGTTCGAATCCCTCAACCAGATGAAGTCGATGGCCCAGAGCATGACCGTCATGCAGGGCGTCAACGAACTGACCACCGCCGCCGGCATGATCGGCAAGACCATCACCGGCAAGCAGGTCGATGGCATCGCGGTCACCCGCGATATCGTCTCGCGGGACCTTTTCGGCCGCCCATTCGCCAAACTCACCAGCCTCGAACGCGTCAGCGTCAACAAAGATGACCGTGTCGTCGACGCGGCCGCCGACCTCCCCAACGCCGGGAAGGAAGTCACAGGCACCGTGGATAAGGTCGTCATGGATTCGAAGGGCATCCCGATGCTCCTCGTCGGCAACAAGGTCGTCGATCTCTTCACTATCGCGGCGGTGCAGTGATGGCAATCGACCGCACCCAACAAATCGGGCCAGCGGCGGGGATAGCCCGCCCATCCAACCCGGCCCCGGTCCGCTCGGCGGGAGGGCCAAGCTTCCACGAAGCACTGAAGGGCGCCAGCGAGGCCGTTCAGTTCAGCAACCACGCCCAGAAGCGGATCGACCGCCGCGAGTTGGACCTCGATCCGCAGCGCTTGAATCGCCTCAACTCTGCCATCTCCCGGGCTGCCGAAAAGGGCGCCCGTAACAGCGTGGTCATGCTCGATGGCCTCGCCGTTGTCGTCGACATTCGCGACCGCAAGGTCGTCACCGCCATCAACGCAGAAGCCGGAAAGGAGCGGGTCTTCACCAACATCGATTCAGTCGTGATTGCCTGATTTCGAACCACACCCTCATCGCCCATTAGGCCGGTCCGCACGTCGGAGGCCTGATCCACTGAAAAGGATCGTTACTGCCATGATGCGAGCACTCTTTAGCGCTATTTCCGGGATGAAGAACCACATGTCCTACATGGACGTCGTGGGCAACAACATCGCGAACGTCAACACCATCGCCTTCAAGTCCAGCCGGGCCACCTTCCAGGACATCCTCGGCCAGTCGGTCCGCGGCGCCAGCACTCCCCAGGCCGGTCGCGGTGGTACGAACCCCGCCCAGATCGGTCTCGGCATGCAGCTCGGCGGTATCGACAACATCATGACCCAGGGTTCCCTCCAGAGCACCGGAAAGCTCACCGACTTTGCGGTCCAGGGCGATGGCTTCTTCGTCGTCAGCGACGGTACCCGCAACTTCTACACCCGCGATGGCGCGTTCGATATCGACGTCGAAGGCAGCCTCGTGAACCCGGTTACCGGGCTCAAGGTCATGGGCTGGGTCGCCGATGCCTCTGGCGCTGTCGATATCGAGACGCCGCTGCAGCCATTGCAGATCCCGTTCGGCACGCGCATCAGCGCCCAGGCGACCGGCGACCTCACCCTCCCCGCCCCGAAAGCCGGCATGATCATGGCCGGCAACCTCGACGCCGGTACTCCGCTCACCGCTCCCGATAATGAGGTCAGCACCACCGTCACCGCCTACGATTCGCTCGGCAACGCCAAGACGATCCGCGTCCTCTTCACCAAGACGGCGTCCAACACGTGGACAGTCAGCGCCAATCACGACATCCCCGACACCCCCGGCCCCGATGCCACCCCCGGCAACGCCTTCGACGATGCCGTCACCATCAACAGCGGCGCCACCCTGAACTTCTTGCCGACTGGCACGCTCGATACCGGGATCGCCGGCAACGGCATGGTGAACCTCACGATTCCCGCCGCAGACCTCGGAACCGGCGCCGACCCACTGACCTTCACCATCGACGTCTCGTCGTTCTCGCAGTACGCCGGGGCCAGCCAGACGAACCTCCAGAGCCAGACCGGTTCGGCCGCCGGCGCGCTCGTCAGCTTCGCCGTCGGCAGCACTGGCGAAGTCACGGGCATCTACTCCAATGGTGCGAACCGCACCATCGGCCAGCTCGCCCTTGCGAGTTTCACGAACCCCGGTGGCCTCCAGCGCCAGGGCCAGAACCTCTGGGCGCCGAGCTCGAACTCCGGCGAAGCCATCGTCGGCCTGCCGAATACCAACGGCCGCGGCTCCGTTAGCACCGGCACCCTGGAATCCTCGAACGTGGATCTCGCCCAGCAGTTCACGAACGTCATCCTCGCCCAGCGCGGCTTCCAGTCCTCCTCGCGCGTCATCACCGCTGGGGACCAGATGCTTCAGGACCTCGTCAACATCATCCGCTAGGCGTTCGACCGCCTCGCCGGG
>JBATAT010000257.1:0-7445 GCA_049662005.1 Tepidiformaceae bacterium | reverse complement strand
GTGCCTCGCGACCAGACTCACGGTCTGGTGACACACCGGTCAGAGCGGGACAAGCAACGCCACATCCACCTCATCCTCGCGAAGGAACTCCAGTAATGCCGGTGCATCCGTCTCGTTCGTCTTGCGCTGGCTGTATTCCGTCGGGGCGCCATAAAAGCGTGGCGAAAGGCTCCCGATTCGCCCCGCCCGCACAGCCTCTTGCAGCCGGTGAATCGGTGCGAACGAATCAACGTCATCGGTGTGTGTCGCCTCTTTGTCCCAGGCACGATTCTCGGTGTAAAGCGAGGCAGGCGCCGGGTCGACCGGCGCGGAAAACACCGGTGTTGGCACCGGATACAACTCAGGCCCGCGCTGTCCGAGAGATGCCGTGGTGATCAGACCCACCCGCGATTCACTGAGTGGCTTCGTCAGCGGCGTAAACGGCGCATCGGCATTGCAAGCCCAGCGATACGGGTTTGTGTAACCCTGGGCCTGGTAATACTCCCGCGACTTGTCGATGTAGCTCACAAACTGGCGGTACGCAGAACTTTCAGGCGCAACCATGGTTCCCTCGCGATCAACGCGATTCTACCGCAGGCACTCCGCGCCTGTCCGAACCACCGGGCATCTTCCACTTATCAAAGGGATGCAGCGCCAAAACCAATGAGGGCTCCCAACCGGGAGCCCTCGTTCGTCGTTCGAATCACCCACGCTTCAGTCCGAGCTGAAGGGCAGGTCGCCCTCCACCCGGCGGCCCTGGCTCGCGTGGAATTGGCGGATCCGCTCCGGCTCGGGGTCATGCACTGTGGTCGTCTTCGTGCCCCGCACCATCGCGATCCGCCCGGTCCGCGAGAGTTCCCGGATGCCGTACGGCTCGCACATCTTCACCAGCCCGTCCACCTTCTCTTCGTCCCCGACGACCTGGAGAATGACCGAGTTTGTGGCAATGTCGATGACGTCGGCTCGGAACACGTTCGCGATATCCAGCAATTCGTGCCGGTTCACGTTGTTGCAGCGCACCTTAATCATCGCCAGCTCGCGTGCGACCATGTCTTCGTTGCTCAGGTCGGTGACCTTGACGACGTCGATCAGCTTGTAGAGTTGCTTCTCTACCTGCTCGATCGGCGCGCTTGTCCCGTCGACCACGATAGTGATGCGGCTCAGCCCTTCCGCTTCGCTGTGGCCAACGGTGAGCGACTCGATGTTGAAGCCGCGCCGCCGAAACAGGCTCGAAACGCGCATCAGCACGCCCGGCTTGTCCTCGACGATGGCGACCACCGTGCGATGCGCTTCCCGATTCCGGATCGCTCCATTCACCGATGGCGTGTTCATCGTGCCAACTCCTCGGCCGGCGCTTCGATCGTCTCCGAAAGCGCAGCACCCGCCGGCACCATCGGCCAGACGTTTTCTTCCTGGTCGATCTGGAAGTCAAGCAGGATGGGGCCTTTGTGCGCTCGCGCTTCGCGAATGGCGCTCGCCACTTCGCCCTTGGTTTCGACCCGGATGGCGCGAATGCCGTACGCGTCCGCAAGCTTCACGAAGTCCGGCTGGGCCATCGCCACCGAAACCAGGTTCTTATCGTAGAACAGTTGCTGCCACTGGCGGACCATGCCGAGGTAGCCATTATTGAAGATGGCGATCTTTACTGGCAGGCCTTCGTCGATGAGGACTGCCATCTCCTGCAGTGTCATCTGAAAGCCGCCGTCGCCACAGATGGCCCAGGTTTCGGCATCCGGACAGGCGACCTGTGCGCCAATTGCGGCCGGCAGTTCGAAGCCCATGGTCCCGAGCCCGCCCGAACTGATGAGCTGCCGGGGCCGCTTGTAGAAGTAATGCTGCCCCGCCCACATCTGGTGTTGGCCCACGCCGGTCACGATGTTGGCGTTGCCGTTCGTCTCTTCGTAAAGCGTGCGCACCACGTACTGCGGCAGCATTCGCCGGCTCTCGCGGATGTGCAGGCTCGGGTGCTCCTCGCGGCACTGGTCGATCCAGCGAGTCCAGGGCAGGTGCTTGCGTTCGGTCACCTGTTCGGCCAGCCGCGGGAGCACGTTGCTCGCGCTACCCACGATCGGGACAGCAACCGCGAAGTTCTTGCCGATCTCCGCTGGGTCGATATCGATGTGGATGATCTTTACGCCCGGGTTGAAGTCCTTAAAGCGGCCCATCGCGCGGTCGTCGAAGCGCATACCAACACCGATGACGAGATCTGCCTTTTCGGCCGCCATGTTCGCGTAGAACATGCCGTGCATGCCCAGCCAGCCGTAGCTCAGGTCGTGCGATTCCGGGAAGGAGCCGATCCCGAGGAACGTCGTAATCACCGGGATGTTCGCCTTTTCCGCGAGTTCGACCAGCGCCTCATGGGCTCCCGACCAGATGACACCGTGCCCGGCGATGATGATTGGCCGCTCCGCCTGGTCGATCAGCTCGGCTGCCCGCCGAATCATGCCCGCATGGCCTTCGATTGTCGGCTTGTAGCCGCGCAGGTTGATCTGTTCCGGCCACTCGAACTGGGCCTCTTCCTGGAACACGTCCTTCGGGATATCGACGAGTACGGGACCAGGCCGGCCGGTGCGGCAGATGTGCGCAGCCTCGCGAATCGTGAGCGGAATCTCTTCGGGCCGCATCACGAGGTAGTTGTGCTTGGTGATCGAATGGGTAATGCCCGTGATGTCCGCTTCCTGGAAGCCATCTTTCCCGAGCAGCGATCGCCCGACATTCCCGGTGAGCGCGAATATCGGTGTGCTATCCATCCACGAAGTGGCGATTCCCGTGACCAGGTTGGTCGCACCAGGCCCGCTGGTGCCCAGGCAAGTCCCCATCCGTCCGCTGGCGCGCGCATAGCCATCGGCCATGTGGGCCGCGGATTGTTCGTGCCGAACGAGGATGTGGCGAATGCCCGGGTACTGGGGGAGCGTGTCGTAGAGGGGGAGAACCACGCCTCCGGGATACCCGAAGATCGTGTCGACGCCTTCACGCTGGAGGCTATCGAGCGTCATCTGGGCGCCTGTCATGCGCGTCATGAACCGGGGTCCTTCTCGCGGTCAGCCATGTTTCCGGTGTTGCCCCCGGTAAGGGGTATCCGGCGCCCGCCACCCCGTTCAGTAGTGGCTCCCTCCCCGTTGGCCAATGGCTATTCGAGAAGGACGAAGGCGTGGAGGGTTGGCTGGTTGGCCGATTTCCCCCCGTCACAAACCGCAGGAACACAGCGTACGCCACACATCTCCACGGCGCACGGGAACGAAGCGATGAGCGATGAGCCATTAGCGATCCCTCGCGCAAGCCCACCCACTTGCCGACTACCAGCCCTCATCGCTGATTGCTCATTGCTAATACCTCATTGCTAAAATCCACCCATGCCGACCGACCCCACCCCCACCGATGCCTCCGCGAAAATCACCGCCCGGATCGCCGACTTCCCCGATTGGCGCGGCGAAACCCTCGCCCAACTCCGTAAGCTCATCCTCGAAGCCGACCCTGCTGTCGTGGAAGAGTGGAAATGGGAGAAGCCATCGTCGCCGGGCGTACCCGTCTGGTCCCACGAGGGCATCATCTGCACCGGCGAAATCTACAAAGCCTGGGTCAAGCTCACCTTCGCCCGCGGCGCCACTGTCGATGACCCGCAGACACTCTTCAACGCCAGCCTCGAAGGCGGTACGCGCCGCGCCATCGACTTCCGCGAAGGCGACAAAGTGAACGAAACCGCCTTCAAACAACTCATCCGCACCGCGGCGGCTGTGAACGAAGCAGTGGTAGCGGACCGCAAGGCAAAGAAGAAGAAATAGACCGAGACGCCATCCCGTCCGGATTCGCGGTGCAAGTTCGACGTTCCAGCGAGCACGGCCGGGTCAACGAATAGCCTCCGCGTTTTGCGAACCCAGCGACCGCTTCCCTCCCCGTCGTAAACTTCCCCACATGCCCAAGCTTCGCGCCGACCTCGCCCTGCACGCCCGCGGACTTGCTGAGTCACGCGAGGCCGCACAGCGCCTTATCGCGGCCGGGCGGGTGCGCGCCGGGACCCTGGTGCTGGTCAAGGCCTCGCAGATGGTCGCAGAGGATGCGGAACTAGTGGTTTCGGAACCGGAACGCTTCGTCTCTCGCGGAGGGTTGAAGCTCGAAGGCGCACTCACCGCCTTCGCCATCGACCCCACCGGTCGCGCCTGCCTCGACCTCGGTGCCTCGACCGGCGGCTTCACAGACTGCCTCCTCCAGCACGGCGCCGCAAGCGTCCTCGCCGTGGACGTCGGGCGCGCCCAACTCCACCAGCGCCTGCGAGAAGACCCCCGCGTCACCCTCCTCGAAGGCACCAACGCCCGAAACCTGCCGGAACTGGCGGTTTACGATCGTCGATTGACGATTGGCGTTCCGGTCCAACGCGACGCCGATGAACAGGCGCAAATCGCAAATCGTCAATCGCAAATTCGGCCGCACCCGGCGCCTTTCGATCATCGATTGACGAATGACGCTCCGGTCCAAGGCGACACCGATGAACAGGCGAAAATCGCAAATCGTCAATCGCAAATCACGCCGCTCCATCCCGAAACGCCAACGATAAACGGCGAATCGACTATCTCCCTCTTCGTCGCCGACCTCTCCTTCATCTCCCTGCGCAAGGTCCTCCCCAGCGTTGCCCACCGCCTGGCGCCCGGCACCGAAGGTGTCGTCTTGCTCAAGCCGCAGTTCGAAGCAGGCCCGAAAGATGTGCCCCGTGGCGGCGTGATAAAGGATGCAGCCGTCCTCGAACGCGTCCGGCGAGAATTCCTCGCGTGGCTGGGGGGCACGGGGTGGCACGTGTATGGCATGATTGCGTCGCCAATTCGCGGCGGCGATGGCAACACGGAGTACCTGGTGCACCTACGAACACCAATAACGATGAACGGCGAAGCGCGAACTGCGAGCGGGAACGTGCCCGAGACTGTGCAAGAGTCGAACGACACCGTCGTTCGACGTTCATCGCTCGACGTTCCACGGGTTGGTTCCTCGTGATTAAACGGGCCGTCATCTTCCACGCTCCCCGCAGCGAAGGGGCCTTAGCGTTCGCGCAGCAGCTCGCGAAAGAACTCGCCCGCGGCGGGGTCACCACATCCGTCCGCGATGTCTGGGCCGAGGAACCACTGCCCGAACTCGATGCCGCCGAACTGGTCTGTTGTATTGGCGGCGATGGCACCGTCCTACGTGCAGCTCGCCTGACCGTGCCGCGCGGCACCCCCCTGCTCGGCATCAACATGGGCCGCCTCGGCTTCCTTACCGATATGTCCCCGCGTGACGTGTTCACCCAGGTCGAACGCATCGTGGCCGAAGACTGGCGGCTCGAAGAACGCATGATGGTTCGCTGCGAAGTGCGCGATCCCACCGGCCGCAGTTTCGTCGCCCACGGCCTCAACGATATCGTCGCGAGCCGGAGCCTTCCCGGCCGCCCTGTCTACGTCGATGTTCGAATCGATGGCGAACGGCTCGCGAACTACCGCTGCGATGGCATCATCGTCGCCACCCCAACGGGCAGCACAGGCTATTCGCTCAGCGCCGGTGGCCCAATTATGACGCCGACCGAACACCACCTCGTGATGACGCCTGTCTCGGCGCACCTCGCGCTCGGCCGCAGCATCGTCCTCCAGCCCGATTCGGTCGTTGAACTCGAAGTCACCAGCGATAGCGGCGCCATCATCAGCATCGATGGGCAGGAAGAAGTGCCAGTCGTTTCTGGCGTGCTCGCCACCATTGGCCAGAGCGAGCACATCACCCGGTTCGTGCGCTTCCGCCCACCTGAGAAGTTCTATTCAGATCTTGCCGAACGGCTCGAAGGTCAGCTTTCGAGCGCGATGAGTCCGGGTGCTCGACCGAATTGAGATAACCGACTTCGCGGTCGCGCGTTCGGTGACAATTGAGCCCGGCGCTGGCCTGACTGTGTTTACCGGCGAAACCGGCGCGGGCAAATCGCTCGTCGTCGATGCACTCGCATTCGTTTTCGGCGCCAGACGCGGCCGCGAGGTCATCGCTACCGGCGCAGAGCGAGCGACCGTGCGTGCCCGGGTTTCGCTCGCCGGGACGGTGCACGTCATCGAACGGACCATTGCCCTCAGCGGACGAACATCCGCCCGTATCGATGACCAGCCGGCAACGGTCGACGACCTCCGCTCGCTCGCCGAAGGCTTCGTCGATATCCACGGCCAGTCCGAGCAACTCTCCATCCTCTCGCCCCGCATCCAACTCGCGGTTCTCGATGAGTTCGCCGGCCTGTCGAATGAACGCGCGACGGTGGCGCAGGTTGTCCGTGACCTCCGCGATGTACGACGCCAGCTTGCCGCCCGAGCGACTGATGCACGCGAACGCGAGCGGCTGGTGGAGCAACTCCGGTTCGAAACATCTGAGATCGAGGACGCCGGTCTCCGTCCAGGTGAGGATGCCGAACTGCGGCGCGAACAGGGCGTTCTTTCGAATGCCCGCCGGTTGCTCGAGGACGTCGCGACCGCCCTCGAAGCACTCGACTCGGCATCGCTGGGTGAGGCGGTGGCGGCCACGCGCAGCCTCGTCGAGCGCGATCCTGGTGCCGGCGAGGTCGCGGAGCTTGCTGTTACGCTTGAAGCGACCGCGGACGAACTCTCGCGCTCCCTTCGCCAGTATCGCGAGGGCCTCGAAGAGGACCCGGAGCGGCTCGCGTCCCTGGGCGAACGCCTGGACCTGCTTTCTCGCCTCTGCCGCAAATACGGCGACACCGTTGAGGAGGTCATCCGCTTTGGCGAAGAGGCATCGAATCGGCTTGCTGAACTGACCGGCGAGGGGGCCTCGCTCGAAGGCTTGCGTGCGAAGGAGTCCGCCCTCCTCGGCCGGCTGGGCGAACTCGCAACGGGGCTCTCGCGGGCGCGGCGTGCCGCAGCCGGCGAACTCGTTCGCGCGATCGCGGCCGAGCTGGAGGCGATGGGCATGGATTCCGCTGTGCTCAGCGTGGGTTTCGCCTGCGAAGACGATGCCGCCGGACCCCACGTCGCTGTTCCCGACTATGAAATCGTGATCACCGCGAGCCCGCTTGCAGGCGAGGGCGAAGCACACCCGGTGGCGTTCACCGAAACTGGCGTCGATCGCGTCGAGTTCCTCGTATCGTTCAACCCCGGCGAGAGCCCACGCGCGCTCTCGGCCGTTGCCAGCGGCGGCGAAACCTCGCGGTTCTTGCTCGCCCTGACTACCGCCCTTGGCGCTCATCCGGAGCGCGGTGGCTCCGGCCGGCTCGAAGTGCTCGACGAAGTCGATGAGGGTGTCGGCGGGAGGACCGGGGCAGTGGTGGGGCAGGCGCTGCGGCGGCTGGCGGCGAAGCACCAGGTTCTCTGCATCACCCACCTTCCCCAGGTGGCAGCCTTTGGCGACCGGCACTTCGTGGTCACCAAGCGATCCGACGGTGCAACCACCTGGTCCGAAGTTCGCATGGTCGAAGGCGCCGAACGAGTGGCAGAGCTTGCCGAGATGCTCGGCGGTGT
>JBATAT010000256.1:0-2718 GCA_049662005.1 Tepidiformaceae bacterium | reverse complement strand
TACAGCATCGGCTTCCACACGACGGGAACCCTGGGGACGTTCGGCGCGGCCGCAGCCTGCGCCCACCTCCTCGGCTTCAACCAGGACCAGTGGCAGCGGACCCTCGGGATAGCCGGCGCCCAGGGTGCTGGCCTGAAGTCCATGTTCGGGACGATGTGCAAGCCACTGCACGCGGGCAAGGCGGCCCAAAACGGCCTCTTCGCCGCTCTGATGGCCGAGCGCGGTTTCACCAGCAACACGGAAGTCCTTGAAACCGCACAGGGATTCGTCGCGACACAGACCACTTCACCGAATCCCGAGCGTGCCCTCACCGGACTTGGAGAGCGTTACGCCGTTCGCGACACGCTGTTCAAGTACTACGCCGCCTGCTATGGCACCCACGAAACAATCGAAGGGGTGAAGCAGATCAGCGAAGCCGAGCGCCTCACGCCGGGGGATGTCGAGGCTATCGAACTGCTTGTGCCATCCAGCCACCTGGCGATGTGCAATATCCAGGAGCCGGTAACCGCCCTCGAAGGGAAGTTCAGCCTGCGGTTTACCGCCGCACTCGCGCTGGTGCAGCACGAAGCTGGCGAAGACCAGTTCACCGATGCCGCTGTCCGCGTCCCGGCACTCGTGGCGAACCGCGACAAGGTTTCGGTGATCCCGCAGGAGGGAGACTGGGCGCGCGGCACGCGTGTATCCCTCCGAACGACGGACGGGCGCGAATTCTCGAAGCAGGTCAACCTCAACGTCCCTGCCGATGACCTCGAACAGCAGTGGGAGCGGCTCGTGAGCAAGTTCCATTCACTCGCGGCGCCAGTGATAGGCAAACGCGCCGCGATCCAGCTTCGCGATGCGGTCCGCGCGTTCGATGGCACGGCCAACCCGGACTCAACCGTCGGCGAACTCCTGCGGCTGGCCACGCCCGCACCGGCAGGCGTCGCATGAGCGAAGCGATCAAGTGGCGCAAGGGCAACCACTTCGAGCAGTTCACCATCGGCCAGGAGTTCACCCACCACTGGGGCCGCACCATTAACGAGGGTGACAACAGCCTTTTTTCGTCGCTGACGCTGAGCTACAACCCTGCCTACTTCAACGCGGAGTTTGCGAAGGCCCACGGGCATCCGAGCGCCCAGGTGAACCCGATGCTGGTGTTCACCACGGTGTTCGGCCTGTCGGTGGAGGATCTTTCGGAAGCGGGTGGTCTCTTCCTCGGCGTCGATGACCTCACCTACGGCGTCCCGGTCTACCCCGGCGATACGCTCACAGCCAGCAGTACGGTCACGGATATGCGCGAATCGGAAAGCCGTCCCGAGTCCGGCATCGTCACCTGGCACACGCGCGGTGAGAATCAGCGTGGCGAACAGGTCATCGAATTCCACCGCACCAACTTTGTCGCCCGAGGGAGGCCACGCCAGTGACGTACATGACCGAAGCACGCCGCATGATCCAGGCCAGCGCACGCGAATTCTCGCTGAAGGAAGTCTTGCCTGTCGCCAACAAACTCGACCCGGTGAAGGGCGAGATCCCGATGGATCTGCGCGACAAGATGGGTGAGCTGGGCTACTTCGGGATACGAATCCCCGAGGAATACGGTGGTCTGGGCCTTGGCGTGTTCGAATATGTGCTGGTCACCGAGGAACTCGCGCGCGGATGGATGAGCGTCGCGAGCATCATCGCGCGTGGAAACGGCTTCTTCGGCACATCAGCTTTCACCGAGGAGCAGCGAAAGACCTACCTCGGACGCATGGCCAAGGGCGACTTCCTCGGGGCAGCGGCGCTTTCGGAGCCCGATGCCGGCTCCGACCTCGGGGCCGTCTCCTGCCGTGCCGAAGCAACCGATGAACCGAACGTCTTCACCCTCCACGGCACGAAAATGTGGTGCACGTTCGCCGATGGCGCTGACTACATCAGCGTGCTTGCGCGGACAGAGCCGATCACCGACATCAAGCACCGTCACCGTGGCACGTCCACGTTTTTCATCGAGAAGCCCCGCGGCCAACTACCCGAAAACTGCACGGGAACGCCGATCAACAAGATCGGGTATCACGGCTGGCGCACGTGGGAGTTGCACTTTGATGGAACGAAGGCACTCCAATTGCGCGGTGAAGGCCGTGGCTTCCATGCGACCGTCTCCGGACTCGAGGGGGCGCGAGCGCACACCGCCGCACGGGCCGTCGGCCTGGCCCGTGGCGCGATGGAGGATTCCATCCAGTACGCGAAGAACCGCGTGCAGTTCGGCCGGCCGATCGGCGACTTCCAGGCGATTCGCTTCAAGATCGCGACGATGGCGGCGGAGATCGAAGCTGCCCGGCAGCTTACCTACTTCGTTGCCGATGAACTGGATAGCCACCGCCGCTGCGACAAGGAAGCGGGCATGGCCAAATGGTTCGCCAGCGAAATGGCCGAACGCGTGACCAGCGAGGCGCTCCAGATCCATGGTGGCTACGGCTACACCACGGACCTGCCGATCGAGCGGTACTGGCGCGATGCGCGCCTCACGAAGATCTTCGAAGGCACGTCTGAAATCCAGCTGCGAATCATTTCCGATCGGCTATTGAACGACTAATCGGACCAGATCGTCGATATGCCGGTCTGATCGCCTAGAATGGCGGTATGAAAACTGTCGGCGTCGACGAAGCGAAGACGCACCTCGCGCGGCTGCTCGATGAAGTCGAGCAGGGTGAGTGCATCACGATCACCCGGCACGGCAAGCCGATCGCGCGGCTGTCGCCG
>JBATAT010000255.1:0-1515 GCA_049662005.1 Tepidiformaceae bacterium | reverse complement strand
CAGAAGGAATCGCCGCTGCCAGTGAGGCAAATGAGCCAGACATTGTCGTCTTTCGTTGCCTCTTCAATTGCTCCAATGACGCCCCAGGCCAGCTCCTGGCTGACTGCGTTCTTCACTTCGGGGCGGTTCAGGCGGATGGTTCGGACGTGGCCTTCATCGGATACGAGGACGAGTTCAGACATGGTGGCAATTCTCCCGGCGCAGCTGCGCAACCCGCGCAGTATAGGGCAAGTTGCACGAAGCTACTGAGCGAATCTCCCAGGCTCAGCGAGGGATTCGAGCCTGTGGTACCGCATCGTATTCCGGGAGATACGGCTTCACGTCGAGAATCGGCGTGCCATCGACGGCATCGAGGCCACGGACTTTCAGCGTTGGCCCTTCGTGCGCAACCACTTCGACCACCGACACACCCAGGTGGTTGGGGCGTAGCTGGCTGCGTGTGGCGAAGATCCCGTAGGCGTTGCCGCTCGCCAGCGTCAGCATCTCGGGCTTTTCCGGCGCATCCGCGGCCAGGTCCAGGTAGGTGACGACGATGACGTGGCTGTAACCCTCAATTCCGCCGAGCCGTGCCTCGTGTTCGGCCTGGAATTCGAGCGTGCTTTCGGCCTTCTCCCACCCGTGGGGCCGCGGCTTCGAGACATCGTTGCGGACGAAGCCGACGGCCGAGAGCGTCACCTCCACGGGCGGCTCGGGCCGTTGCCAGTCATCCGCTTTCTTCCTGCGCCAGAAGGGCATCAGCGATTCCCAAGCGCTGCGGGGTCGATCCCGAAAGCGGATGCCAGCCGCTCACCGAGTTCGCTAATCTGGCGCCCGGCCGTCAGGCCGCCATCGACCGTGATCGCCTGGCCGGTGACGTAGCTGGCTTCGGGGCTCGCGAGCCAGGCGGCAGTGTTCGCGATATCCTCCGGGATGCCAGCGCGACCCATTGGCGCCCAGCTCGCGAGCGCGGCATCGAGCTTTGGCAGCATCGCTTCGCGGACGTTGGCCGGTACGCCGAGGGCGTTCGTGAAGATGTTCGTGATGATGATCCCCGGACAGATGGCGTTCACGCGAATGTTGAACGGAGCGAGCTCGACCGCGAGACAGCGGCTCATGTGGGCGACGGCAGCCTTGGCAGCGCTGTAGGCGACCGGGCCGAACC
This sequence comes from Tepidiformaceae bacterium, assembly GCA_049662005.1. Lineage (GTDB taxonomy): Bacteria > Chloroflexota > Dehalococcoidia > Tepidiformales > Tepidiformaceae > Amarobacter. Next base: position 374 of record JBATAT010000255.1, on the reverse strand, counting down.
CGGCCTGGAGCCCGGCGATGCTGGCAGTATTGATGATGACGCCGCCGCCCTGCGCTTTCATCTGCTTCGTCGCGTGCTTTGCACCGAGGAACACGCCGCGCATGAGGACAGCCATCGTGCTGTCGTAGGCGGCCATGTCGAGGTCCTCTATCGGGCCGCTCACACCGCCGAAGCCTGCGTTATTGAAGAGGACGTCCAGGCGGCCCCAACGCTCGACGGCATGATTCACTGCCGCAGCCACGGCGTTTTCCTCGGCGACATCCGTGCGGAGGTAGGCGGTGCCGGGTCCAAGTTCCTCGGCGAGGGCACTGCCGCGTTCGTCCTGGATATCGGCGATCAGGACGCGGGCGCCTTCGGCCACGAACTTGCGGACG
>JBATAT010000254.1:0-1572 GCA_049662005.1 Tepidiformaceae bacterium | reverse complement strand
GGGTTCGACAAGATCATCGATCTGACGAACACCACCTCCTACACGCTGAACTTCCGCTGGTCGCTCATCACCTGGGCGGGCGCGGACGCCATCACCGTGAACGATGCCATTAAGGGCACCGGTACCTCCGGGGCCAACCCTGGTGGCAACGACATCTCGGCTAGCGTGACGGCCATCTACGGCTGGGAAGCTTCGACACAGCAATGGCTCGGGTTCTTCCCGTCCGGGGTTAACGTCCCTGGCGCGAACGACCTGACCTCGCTGAAGACAGGCCAGGCCTACTGGATCGCCATCACCGGACCGTCGTCCGTCACCTGGACTATCGCGTCCAACGTCAACTAGCTTTCTTCCAGGCACCGCCTCCTCCCTTCGGGGAGGGGGTGGGCCCGGGAGTAAGCTTCTTGGCCTGGTCGTAAGACAGGAATGGAGCACTCAATGACGAAGGTTCTCAAGTTGCTCGGCGGCGGTTCACTTGCTGCGGTACTGGGCATTGTCCTTTTCGCAGCGAGCGGTGCGCTTGGCGTATCGACCGTCTCAGCAGAATCCCCCCCCAGCCCGCCCGCCCGTTTCGTCGGTTCCGTAATGGTCGACGGCGCGGCGCCGGCAGGCGGCACGCTCATCGAAGCCCGCATCGGCAACGCCACCTGTGGCGCGTCGACGGTGTTCATGGCCGGTGGCGAAGCGCGCTACGCGCTCGACTCCCCGGCTCTTGATCCCGGCGCAACGCCGAACTGCGGCGTCGATGGCGCAGTCGTTTCGTTCTACATCGGCGGCAAGAAGGCCAACGAGACCGGCACGTGGAAAAACTACGAGCTCAACACGGTCAACCTGACCTACACCACCCCGACCGCGACCGCAACGACGACGGCCACCCCGAAGGCACCGGTAACCGGTAACTTCGAGGGCACAACGAGCAGCAGCTCGGCCAGCTGGCTGTACGCAGTCCTCGGTCTCGGCGCCCTCGCCTTTGGCGTGGGTGGCGCGACCGTCGCTCGCCGCAGCCGCTAACTCCGGCACTGCCCAAAAGGCACAAGCAAAAGGCCCCGCTTCGGCGGGGCCTTTTGATTTGGGCTTCGCCCCTAGGAGTCGCGGGGCTCAGCCCCCGCTTACTCACACGCCTGCCTCGCCTCCACCACCGCTGCAGGCTTCGACGTCGCGGGCGGCCCGGGGAACGTGGCACCGGCCCTCCTGGGCCCGGCGGGGGCTGAGCCCCGCGACTCCTACCGTTCATGGCGCCGCAGCGAGTCGTCCGCATATCCACGGTGTCAGCGCGGCAGCGACGATGCAGACAGTGCCCCGGCGGATTCGCTGGCGCTCGCAGTTTGAGGCCTGGGCTTAGTGGAGGCGAGAGATGCCGGTGATTAAGCGGGGGCTGAGCCCCGCGACTCCTGCGTTACGTGCGGCGCGTCCACCGGGTGCTCGCTAGATCCGCGACGGGCGCGCCGGGGTCGCACCGGCTGCGAGCAGGGCACGCCCGAGACGTTCGGCGGTGAATGGCTTCTGGATGAGCCCCGCGATGCGGCGCTTCACATCGGTGTCGATGTGCGAATCAGCGGCGTAGCCCGTACAGAC
>JBATAT010000253.1:0-9417 GCA_049662005.1 Tepidiformaceae bacterium | reverse complement strand
GTCACAGGCCAATCACCGGCAGCGCCTCACCCTGAGTCGACGGCGGCCTCGACCACGCCTGAGACCCCACAATCTGCCCCTTCAGGCGGTGAGCCGGTGCGACGAGTGGTTGAGGCATCCGCTCCGGTCGAGGTGGACGCGGACACTTCAGTTGAACTCGGCAGCATTGCCCACCTTCGGCCACCCGGTGGTGGTCGCCCTCTGGAGCCCACAGTGCGGCCACCGGCGGCGTTCGGGTCCGGCCCTGAGCCCAGGTCTGGACAAATGCCGACGCTATCAGCGGAAACTCTCCCGCCGACTGGAACTCCAGAAGTCTCCGGCCAAACCATCCGCCGCCGGACCGATGCCACCTCGACGGCAGCGCCGGCCGCGACCGGGAGCTTCCCCGGCCCCTCAGCCCCCGAGGGTCTCGAGGGTGGAACCGCAACCGATCCCGGCCAGACGCCGAGCCGGCATACCGAACCATCGCGTAGTGGTTTCGCAACGGCATCTCCCCCGATTGCAAGAGTCGCCCCGGACTCAATTCCTCCCAGCCCCTCAGCGGTTGGTATGCCGTTGGCACGGTCAGCGGATCCCGTCGGCTCAGCTGCAACGACGAACCTCACCGGCGCAGCAGACGGCAACGAAAGCGCTGGCCACACCAGTGCCGCTCAGCGCTCAGTCGATGAACCTGGGCCTACCGATGCGCCAGGTTCAGTTCAGCGAAGGACTGCAATCGTCGAGCCACCGCAGTCGCCCGTGTCTGAATCGCGACCGAGCGTTGCACCGCTGGCATCCGCAGTCCCGGCCAGCAATCCGCTAGAAGCTTCAAGCGACGGAACGGCTGCGCAGACTGTTTCTCGGGCATTTGCGCCGGTCAACCAGCTCACGTCCCAACGCGAAGAACGCGCTCCCCGAACCGCCTCGAGCCCCGGCGTCAGTCCGAGCCGGTCCGATGCGGCCCCGCCGGCTCCAATCGCGCAGCGGGCGCTCGCGACGGCTTTGCCTCCTCCTCCGCCAGCGCCGGCAGAGGTGCGGCACGCACCTCCCGTAGTGCAACGAGTAATCGAAGAGGAGCCAACCGGTGTTGTAACCGGACTCGGTCCGTCCTCGGAGCGTGGTGAGAAGCCGACGGATTTCGCCGAAGTGGCGGAGAAAGTGTGGCCCTTCTTCCGGCGTAAACTTCGCCATGAGCGGGAACGCGAACGGGGTCTACCCTCGTGACTTCAAATCGTCGAATTCTGGTATAAGGTGACATCCAATGGCACTCGTTAAGGCCACAATCCGGAACCTCGACACGCAAAAGCGCGTGACCTGCATGTTCAACCCAACCGACTACACGTTCGCGAAATCGGTTTCGTGGGCGCAATCGACCGACCGCGGTGCGAACGTGCCGTCGCTCGAATTCACGGGCGGCGAACCCGCGGTGCTCACGCTCAAACTGTTCTTCGACACGACAGACAGCGGCGAGGATGTCCGGACGAAATACACGAACGACCTCTGGGACCTCGCGATGGTCAACAAGGACAAGATCGATCCGGCAACGAACAAGGGCCGTCCGCCAACCTGCACGTTCGAATGGGGCAATGCGTGGTCGTTCGAAGCGGTGGTGACTTCGATCAATACGTCGTTCACGATGTTCCTTGGTGATGGGACGCCCGTGCGAGCAACTGTCGATCTGAGCCTGAAGCAGGCAAAGGATCCGGGGCGATTTCCCGCCCAGAACCCCACTTCGGGCGGCGTGGCGGGCCACAAACGCCACATTGTCCAACAGAGCGAAACGCTCGACGCAATTGCCGCGCGCGAATACGGGCAAGCATTGCACTGGCGCCACATCGCCGAGGCAAACGGGATCGATGATCCGATTCGCATCCGGCCCGGCACGGTTCTTGCCCTGCCGCCACTCTCGGAGAATTAGCGAATGCCAGCCGAGAGGCAACTCATTACCCAGTTCTACATCAAGGTTGCTGGCGCGGATTTACAACCGCACCAGATGGATGATCTGTTCGAAGTCGAAGTGGACCAGGGGTTCCACATGCCGGCCGCGGCGACGCTCAAGTTCTACGACCAGGAGATGACCTGGCTCGACTCGGGCCCCCTGAAACTCGGCGTCGCCGTCGAAATCGGTGCGAAAGACGCGTCAGGGACGAGGGCGTCCCTCTTCAAGGGTGTCCTAACAAACCTCGAGCCTGAGTTCGTTTCTGGCGGACCTTATGCGATGTTCGTCGCGCGTTGCTACGACAAATCCTTCCGAATGCACCGCGGAACGAAGTCGGCCGTCTATGTCCAGATGACCGATTCCGACATCGTGAGGCAGATCGCTGGCGAGGCCGGGCTCTCAGTGACTGTCGACGCCACCACAGTCGTTCACAAACACCTGATTCGGCATGACCAATCGGATTTCGAGTTTGTCTCAGCGCTCGCCCGCCGAAACGGGTACCTCCTCCACTGTGACGATGACAAGCTGCTGTTTCAAAAGGCGTCGCAAATCCAGGGCGATGAAATAACGTGCGAATACGGTGAGGATTTGACAGAGTTCCGCCCGCGGTTTGCACTCGGCGGCCAGGTGAACGAGGTGCAGGTCCAGGGCTGGGACCTGGTTGCGAAGCGCGAGGTCGTTGGGGTTGCCAGCCGTCCCGGCTTTGAGTCTGTAACCGGCACGCAATTGGTTCGAGGTTCGGCCGAAGCGACGAAGGCCTTCGGGAACCAAACGATCCACGTCACGGCAACTCCAGACAACCAATCGTTCGCTGAAGGGTTGGCTGATTCGGTCTTGAACCGGATGGCAGCCAACGATGTGACCGCCGAAGGCCGGGTGCTCGGAAATGTGAACCTCAAACCCGGTTGCAAGCTTACGGTGACGCACGTCGCGAAGTTCTCGGGCAGCTACTTCGTGACGAGAGTTCGCCACCACTTCGGGCAGTCCGAGCCCTACACAACGGACGTGTGGCTCGGGGGGCTCGAATCCGGGACGATGGCGAGTCTGTTGCGAGACGATCCGCGGAAGCCCGGGGATCAAACCTCGACGCAGGCGAGGCTCATCCGTGGCATCGTCACGGACAACGATGACGAGGAAGGCTACGGACGAGTGAAGGTCAAGTTGCCGACGCTCGGCGACGATATCCAGACGTTCTGGGCGCCGCTCGTCTCGGCCGGTGCGGGAGACCAGCGCGGATTCCAGGTCATGCCGGAGATTAACGACGAAGTCCTCGTCGGTTTCATCGATGGGAACATCAGTGAACCGGTAGTCCTCGGCGGGCTCTGGAACGGACAAGATCGGCCCCCAAACGCTGCCGCGGTTGGATCGGATGGGGCCGTCGACATCCGGGAGTTCAAAACGCGCGCCGGGCATATCCTGCGGTTTACCGACAAGTCCGGCGACGAAAAAATCGAACTGATCGACAAGACCGGTTCCAATCTGCTCCGAATCGATTCGGCCCAGAACATCATTTCGATCAAATCCGGCAAGGACATCATCCTCGACGCTGTGGGGAACATCGAGCTGAAGGCGGTGAACATCAAGCTGACTGGTTCGGCGAAGGTGGAAGTCGGGGCGCCGGTGGTGGAGGCATCTGGCGATTCGCAGGTCACGCTCAAGGGAGCGATGGCGAACGTCCAGGGCTCGGCGATGACCAAAATCTCCGGCGGTATGGTACAAATCAACTAGCGATGGCAGAAAACATGCTTATCGGCCGCGGATGGGGGTTCCCGTTGGGCGTAGACGCCACGGGTGGCCTCAGCTTATCCAGCGGCCAGGCCGAGATCGAGGAAGCGATCGCCATCATCATCGGCACAAGCCCGGGCGAACGCGTGATGCGCCCTACCTTCGGCTGCAAGATCCACGAGCTTGTCTTTGCGCCGAACAACGACGAAACGCTTGGGCTTGCCCGGCGCCACGTGGAAGAAGCGCTCGGCATGTGGGAACCACGGATTGAGGTCCGTTCGGTCATCGTTTCGGCGGATGCTGCTGAGGCCGACCGCGGGCGGTTGAACATCGAAGTCACCTATACGGTTCGCGGCACCAAAGACGCACGATCGCTCGTGTACCCGTTCTATTTGATCGAGAACGAATAACTCAACGAATCGTCGTATTCAGCGGTCCCCGGTTAGAGCAGTTGTGTCTACAATGGCGCACTCAGGAGTCTGCACATGCCGCTGCCCGACCCTCAGCTCGACGACCGCCGCTTTCAGGACATTGTCAACGAGGCCAAAGGCCTTATTCCGCGCTATTGCCCCGAATGGACTGACCACAACGTTTCCGATCCGGGCGTCACGCTCATCGAACTTTTCGCGTGGATGACCGACATGATCATCTACCGCATGAACCGCGTGCCAGAGAAGAATTACCTGCGCTTCATGGACCTCATCGGGCTGAAACTCAAGGACGCGGTCCCAGCGCGGACGCCAGTGACATTCAAGCTGACCGCTCCACAGCCAGGGGCCGTCACCATCCCTCGCGGAACCGAAGTGGCGACCGTGCGCACTGCCGAGGAAGAAGCGATTTCCTTCACGACCGACCACGAACTAACGATCGTGCCGCCTACCCTTCGGCAGGCGCTCTTCTCGTCAGACGACGTGAACTACCAGGACTACACAAGCCGACTCACGCTGGACGGCGAGTTTTTCGATGCCTTCCAGGCCGTGCCGCTGCCCGGCGATACACTCCACTTTGGGTTCGTCGAGAACCTGAGCAACCACGTCCTGAATCTTGAGATCGACGCGAATGTCGACGGGATCGGCGTGGACCCGCGCGATCCGCCACTGGCCTGGGAGGCCTGGTGTGGCGATACGCGCGGCTGGGTTCGTTGCAGCATCGAAAAAGATGAAACAGGCGGCCTTAACACCGATGGGTCAGTCGTCGTTGATCTCCCGGCGGGCATGGAAGCGCGCGTGCTTTCGCGGTTGCAGTTGCACTGGCTGCGATTGCGCGTGGTGCAGCCACGGCCGCGCCAGCCTACGTATTCGTCCTCACCCAGCATCAACACCATCGTCCCTACTTCAGTCGGCGGAACGGTGCCTGCCACTCATTCGACGATCGCGGCGAACGAACTGCTCGGGAACACCACAGGCGTGCCCGGCGAGGCCGTCCGGTTCATCCATGCGCCTCTTCTCCCTCGGGAAGGCGATGAGTACCTGGAGGTTTTCGAGCCGGACGATGAATGGCGCCGGTGGACTGAAGTTCCCGATTTCCGGGATTCGCTGCCGGACGACGAACACTACGCGATCGATGGGGTCACGGGGCACCTCGCCTTCGGCCCGGTCGTCCGGGAACCGGATGGGCTCGAACATGCCTTCGGACGAACACCAGCGCGCGGATCGGCCCTTCGGTTCGCGCGGTACCGGTACGGGGGCGGGATCATCGGGAACGTCGGGGCGAACACGCTCACGGTTCTGAAATCCAGCATCCCCTACATCGCGAAGGTCACGAATCGCCGGGCCGCAGCGGGCGGGCTCGACCCGGAGACCATCGACGCAGCCCGGCACCGCGCGCCCCGGACAATCCAGACCCGTGACCGGGCAATTACGGCGAGCGACTTCGAATTCCTGGCAAAGGAAGCATCGCGAAGGGTCGCGCGTGCACGCTGCATCCAGGTACGCGCCGAGGGTGCAGGCAGCTCGGTGCCACCCGGCACGATTGAACTGCTCATCGTGCCACTGGTGCCCCCAGACCACGCGAGGACCATCGAATCACTCCAACCCAGCCCCGAACTCCTCGAAGAAGTGCGCTCTTTCCTGGACGAACGACGTCTTCTCGGGACGCAACTCGTGGTGGATGGACCCGCCTACGTCGGGGTAAGCGTCGAGGCCAGCATCCTGGTACAGCGGCATCGAAATGCGGACGAAGTCCGCGCCGACGTCGCGGTGAAGATTCGCGAGTACCTGGACCCGCTCTTTGGTGGACCGGATGGTGAAGGCTGGCCGTTCGGGCGGGACCTCTATCTTTCAGAGATGCAGTCGGTTGTGCAGGCCGTTTCCGGTGTCGAATACGCACAGGACGTGACGCTCTACCAGGTCGACATCCAGACCGGGCAATCGCGCGCTGCGGGGCAGAAAATCACCGTTGCCGATGACGTATTGCTCTTGAGCTACGAGCACGTCGTCACGGTTTCGAACCGATGACCACACCAACGGCCCTCGCCCGAACGGCTCCACCTGGGGGCGGCCCTCTCGGCCCCCCGACTCCCCTTTCGGGAGGAAATGAACCGCCGCCCTACGGCGTTCCGATCAACCGCAGCACCTATCTTGAGCATCTGCCGGGGATCTACCAGGAGAGCGACTTCCTCGGCCGCTTTCTGCTGATCTTCGAAAACATCCTCTCGCCACTGGACCGCACCGCCGGGAGCCTGAGCAACTTTTTCGACGCCTCGCTCACGCCTCAGGACTTTCTTCCGTGGCTAGGCTCATGGATTGGCCTTGTTATCGATGGGCGGATGCCCGAAGAGAATCGCCGGGAGTTGCTGCGTGCCGCGCCAGAACTATTTCGCTGGCGCGGAACCCGCCGGGGGTTGCGTCAGTTCTTGTTCTTGAGCACCGGCATCGAGCCGGAGATCATCGAGCCGTCGCTGAGCGAGATCGCTTCGAACCCGAGCCGCGCTTTTCGGTTCACCGTTCGAATGCGGGTGCCCGCCGGGATGAGCCTCCCACGGGCATACGTTGAGACGATTGTGGAAGCGGAGAAGCCGGCGTTTGCTGGCTGCACGATCGAGATCCTCGGCGCCTGAACCGCGAACCCGACAATCGGCCCGTCGGGGCTATCACCCGCCCTGGAAAACCTGGCCACCTACGGGGCGGGTACGATAAACGGAGTGGCTCCTGACGCGTCCTTTTCCGCAGCCCAACCGGTGAGGGCGTTCGGGCCTTCGATCTGCCACCAGACAAAGCCGCCTTCGTTCGTTGGCCCGGCCTTGATTGAGACCTTCTCACCCGTGCAAAGCCGGCCCAGGATCTGGGTCCCGTCGCGGCTGGCTGCGGAACGGACGGCGAGGCAGTTGTCGTTCGTGGGCGGGTTTGCGTCGGAGTTCTGGATGATGCCCTTGCCACCGGCATAAAGCCCCGTCGGAGTGGCCGTCGGTTGTACCGCTGCCACGGACGCGGTCGGAGCCGTCGTGGGCGTCACTTCGGGGGCGGCTTTGTCGTCGCCGCCGCCGGCGAGATTCATGATTGCAAAGGCAATGCCACCAAGCACAAGCAACGCGAGCAGTGCAATCACGGGCCATTTATAGGGCTGAAGGGGTGGCTTGATGAGCAATTGGCCGTCCGCCGTCACCGGCGTACCGCTCGCGCCCTGGCGCGCTTCGACGCGGAACGGGCGGGAGGAAGCCGGGCCGAAAAGCTTGCTGCTCTTCGGTTTTACCGCGAGACCGATGAGCTTTTGCTCGCCGGGCGCCAACTCGACCTGGTCGTGGTCGAAGGCGTAGCCGAACTCGCGGGCTTCATCGGTCGCGGACAGGGCAACCTGGATGGTGACGTTACCGCTGTTGGTCGCGGCCACCTTGAAGTCCCGTTTCGCGCGCTGCGGTTCGAGCGCGATGCGAAATCCTTCGAAGGCGCGGACCGTGAGCTTGCCGAGGGAACGGACTTCACGCCCGTTGACCTTAGAGGTAACAGCAACAAAGAACGGGTATTCGCCCGCGGCCGCTGTCGAATCCTTCGGTGGCTGGATAACGACGGTGATTTCATCGCGAGCGCCGGGGACGAGCGAGAGCGTCGGTCGACTGACTTTCGCCCAGCCTTCGGGCAAATCCACAATCGCAATGGAGAGTTCATCGACGACCGTGCCACGGTTTTGAATGTTCACGGTCGCAGTGGTTGGCGAGCCGGCAGCGACCGGTTGGCTTGGCGAGGTCAGGGCCACGCCAATGGTCTGTTCGGCTTCACGGTCGGATGGCGGAGCATTGGGATCGGAAGGTGCGAGCGATTCTGAAAAGGTGAAGCGCGCTTCCGTATCGCCGAACCGAATCGATTGGCCGCTTTCCACGAGCGAGGGGGTGTTCGCGGGGAGGCGCTGCGAGCCGACGAAGGTACCGGTGCCGGAGCCGAGGTCTTCAATGGTGACTTTGCCCGATTCGATGACGAGTTGGGCGTGCCGCCGGGAAACCGAAACGTGGTCGATAACGACCTGGTTTGCATCGGCGCGGCCAATCAAAACGGTTGGCGCGGTGATCGGATACTCGCGAATCTGCCCATCGGGTGTAGCCACCCGAAGTGTCCCATAGTCCATTCAATTCTCTTTCGGGCGCGGCGGCATGCGGCGGCGCTGAACGAAGCATACAAACGCGACGTTTCAGAGACTAGGTGAGTTCGCCCGGGAGGAGTGCTTCAAGACCCGTGAGTCCTTTCAGGGAACCGCCTATGGGGCGAGCGCGGAAGAACCGCTCCTCGCCGTAGAAGGTCGCCTGGAGGTCTGCGGGAATCCTGGACATCATGCTGTTTTCGCCGAACTGGCTGCGGTGCATCGAAGCGGCACGGCGTTTCGCGTCGATGAACTCGCTCACATCAACGATGTTCGAAACCGGCGCGTCGGGTTCAGCCATCGCCTTGTCGAACCGCTCGCGACGCTCGGGATCGATGCCATCAGGCATGAGGCCGCGCTTTTCAAGTTCGAGAAACATGCCCGCGAAACGCTTCATGGTGAAGGCGCCCCAGTAGAGGCAGGCCGGGCTCCATGGGTCGCCGGCGTCGCGGTATTGCGCAGGATCGACTGCCGCGTCGAACGCGGCGACGGTGTGCTTGTGGGTGGCGATGTGGTCCGGGTGGCCATAGCCACCGTTCGGGTCCCAGGTAAACACGACCTGAGGTCGCAGTTCGCGAATGATCCGCACCAGGTGTTCGACCACGAGCTCGGGCGGCTGTTGGTGGAGGCAGGCCGGGTCGTCGTTTTCGGGAGTGCCGGCCATGCCGCTATCGCGAAAGGGCAGGAAGCGAACGTCGGCGAGGCCGATTTGTGCCATCGCTGCCCGCAGTTCGAGTTCACGGACGTAGCGGAGCGTTTCTGGCGTCGCGAGGAGCGGGTCACTTATTTCGCCGACTTCACCGCGGGTCGCGCAAACGAGGGTCACCTGTGCACCGCGCGCGATAAACGCTGCGAGTGTGCCCGTTACCTGGCCCTCATCATCTGGATGCCCATAGGTCGCCAATATTCGAACGTTCTTCATGGCCGGAATGCTACTCGCTCCCACAGGTGCGGGGCGCTGCTCGAACGGCTAGTGTTTCAAGCTGTTGGAGGTTAGAGATGGGATTCAAGGACATCGTCTACGCAGTCGATAATGGCATCGCCCGGATCACCCTGAACAAGCCCGAGAAGCTGAATGCGCTCTCGTGGGGTTCATGGGCTGAGCTTGAACAGGCGATCGCCCGGGCAGACGCCGATGACAAGGTGAAGGTCGTGCTCATCACTGGTGCAGGACGCGGATTCTGCGCAGGCACCGATCTGACGAC
>JBATAT010000252.1:0-2497 GCA_049662005.1 Tepidiformaceae bacterium | reverse complement strand
TACATCTCGTGCATGCACTTTGCAGGCACTGAATGGCGTGGGAAGCGCCGCGCGAATCCAACATATTCATTTCCGATCGACCGGACTAGAATCCGCCGAACTCGGTGGAAGAGGGGCTGTCATGAGGATAAGGATTGCGGCGGGGTTCAGCACAAGTGTGTTTATCGCGTTGTTCGCGATGGCGATGCTGCCCCGCGACGCGGACGCGATCGCTGTTCGAACCTGGGTTGGGAACAGCGACAACTGGGTGTTCTCAGACCCAACCAACTGGAACGGAAATACGCCGATCGCGAACGGAGATCTGCTCGTTTTCAACGGCATTCATGAAGACACGCTAAGAAACGATATTCCAGGCCTCTCGTTGACGAGGCTGACCTTTGTGGATGGATTTTTCACCATTACTGGCGATCCAATCCAGGTCGACGATATTGTTGTAGACGAAAACGGAGGGTACAGCACAGTTACGGCGAACCTGAGTGGGTTTGGCCGAACGTTGGTTGGCAAAGGTTCCTACCTGGGGCTTTCAGGTGCGAACACGTTCACGGGGCAAGTTGATGTTGCGGGTGGTCTCGTAGCGAGTTCGGACAAGGCGCTGGGCAGCACGGCGGGCGCGACGCGAATATTGCCCGGTGGGCATGTGGAGTTCGCCGGACGGGACCTCGGGCTTGAGCCAATCCTGATCGAAACGGGGCCTGGCGCGCTCACGGACAGGGGATGCGCCATTTTGAACATTGACGGCGCCTCGATTCTTCGCAATGTCAAAACGAGCGGCACCTCGTGCATCGTGAATAATGCGGCGATAAGTTATCCAAACGGGATCCAGGAACTGTCCGGCACCTATGAAATTTACCTGCTCTCAGGAACGCATATCTTCGCAGGTAATACTTCGGCGACTGGCATGCTTCACATTGGTGGCGAAGGCACGCTCATTTGGGACGCAACCAGCCTCGTGAGTATCTCAAATGCCGGACTCGGCGACGCCGCCGCGGAAGGCACCGTCATCGGCAGGGGGACGGCCGCGGGGGTAGACGTCGATCAAGGAACCTTCGCACCGGGAGAAGACAGCATCCCGGGAGTCTTCACTATCGCCGGCCCATTGAAGTTGCAGAATGCCGCGTTCGAGGTGCTGCTGAAGGGAACCGCGGCGGGGACGGGGCATTCGCAGGCAAAGGTGAGCGGGCCGATCACGATCGGCGCGAAGACGACCCTCGACGTCACGCTCGGGTTCAGCCCGGCTCCTGGCCAATCGTTCCGGATTATCGACAACACGGGCAGTCAGGCCGTGTCTGGCACGTTCACGGGGCTGCCCGAAGGTGCGAGCTTCGCGCTCGGTGGAAAGACCTGGGCGATTACCTACAAGGGTGGGACGGGGAACGATGTCGTCATCTCGACTACCACTCCGGGTCCGCCGACACCTCCACCGCCGAGCGATCCACGGCCGTTCAAACAAGTGATGCCAATGGTGGCCAAGAACCCGTAGATCGTAGGGTCGACGAATACATAATGGCGGCCAGTGCCCCCTCGAGGTCCCAAAATCCGTCGGAGTTGGCGATGCAGAAGTTCCCATCATTACTAACGGCGTTATCGAAGGGCCCTGCTGGTTGATATGCCCATGACCACGACCCCAGCAGATCTCGATCGCAAGGTGCGGCTCGAAATTTTCAGACAGCTCGTTGAAGGTGGAGCAGTTCCGACCGTCGATTCCGTGGCCAAGAGGCTCGGGTTGGCACAACAGGCAACGGGCGGATCATTCGAACGGCTGGCAGTGGGGCGAGCGATTGTCCTCAGGCCTGGCACACGGGACATCTGGATGGCGCCTCCATTTTCGTGCGTTCCTACCGGGTTTGAGGTCGAATCAGGCGGGATCCATTGGTACGGAAATTGCATTTGGGATTCGTTCGGGGTGCTCGCGGTGCTGGACGGTGAAGGGGTGATCCGAAGCGCATGCCCGGATTGCGGGAAGTCACAAGAAGTTCTGGTGGCGAAAGGGAGCCTCGCTGGCGACACGGGGGTTGTACATTTCACAGTGCCCGCATCGCAATGGTGGGATGATATCGGTTATACTTGATCGACGATGCTTCTCTTCCGGTCGGAGGAGCACCTGGGGCGATGGCTGAAGGAAACAAAACTTCCGCGTGGTGGCACGATGACACTCGATCAGTGCCACGCGTTGGGCCGGAGTTGGTACAGCGACAAAGTACTACCGGACTGGCGTAGGAAGACACTCGACGAGGCACATGCGGCGTTTGCGGCAATCGGACTCACAGGGGAATTTTGGCGGTTGGGGTGAGGGGATTTTAGGAGTAGCGATCCATTGAGTGTGTAAGACGTGAGACAGACATTGGGTCTCGCGAAGCCCAATTGGGGAGCGAGAGCGTGGCTCGGGTTCGACGCACCCAACGGCACCGCGCAAGCCAGGAGCCGACGCCAGCCTGCGATCGATTGTGATGAGCGTCGCGCCAGGTTTTCAGCGAGGGCAACGTATGGAGGCATCGGA
>JBATAT010000251.1:0-5607 GCA_049662005.1 Tepidiformaceae bacterium | reverse complement strand
CGTGGGTGGGGCCGAAATAGGGCACCCTAGGGGTGTGACTCAGACCGCCCAGGAATCGCTGCCCGGTTTGCTCGATATCCCGCCGCAGCGTGGGCTTTCAAGTTCGGATGCGATCGCGCGCGCTGCCGGGGGGTATTCGAACCGGGACGATTCGACGATCCGGACCGATGCCGACGTTGTCCGTTCGAACGTCCTCACCTTCTTCAATGTCATCCTCGCTTCCCTGATCATCGCCCTGCTCGCCGTGGGCCAGTTCAAAGACGGCTTCTTCGTTGGCGTGGTCGTGATCGCGAACGTCGCAATCTCGACGCTCCAGGAGTTGCGTGCAACAGCCACCCTGCGCGAGCTCAGAGCGCTGACCGCACCGCGGGCGACCGTCATCCGCGACGGCCAACCGCAGGCAGTGCCGGCCGAAGACGTTGTCCAGGGCGACCTCATCCATCTGCGCAAGGGCGACCAGGTGGTCGCCGATGGCCATATCGTGGAGAAATCGGCCGAGATCGATGAATCACTCCTCACCGGCGAGTCGGAATCGGTGACCCGCAACCCCGGGGACCTCTTGCGCTCGGGCAGCTTCTGCACAGCGGGGGACTGTTACTACCTGGCGGAGCAGGTCGGGCGGGATGCTTACGCGGTGAAGTTGACGGCGAATGCGCGCCAACTCGTGCGGCGTTCGACTCCGCTGCAGATACGGTTCGGGCGGATCCTGCGCGTGCTCCTCACGGCGACAGGGTTCCTGGCCGTGGCGCTGATCATCTCCTACATGATGGAAGATCGCGGGATCACGGAGACGATCAAGGCGACAACCGCGACCGTGACGACGGTCGTGCCCACGGGCCTGCTGCTCGGCATGACCGTCGCGTTCGCGGTCGGTGCTGTACGCGTCTCGCGGGCCGGGGCGATCGTCCAGGACATCAACGCGGTCGAGGCGCTGAACTACGTCGACGTCATCTGCCTCGACAAGACGGGGACGATTACGGCGAACGAGATGACGCTGAACGACGTCCGCTGGATGGCGGGCGCGGAAACGGAGCGGGGCTGGTTGGGTGCGTTTTCGGCGGCAACGGCGCACGAAAGCCAGACGGCGGCAGCGATGGCGGCCTCGCTCGCGAAGGATTCAAATGGCGCGGGAGCTTCCGGTTCGGTGCCGTTCAATTCGGAGCGGCGCTGGAGCGCGCTCCAGCTCATCCTCGGGAGCGAGCGGCGCAGCTTCGTCCTGGGCGCACCGGAGACAGTCTTGCCGATGTGCGATGGCGGGCGCGAGCTGCATGAGGCCTACGAGGAAGCCTCATCCGGTGGCCTGCGCGGGGTGATCTTCGCCGAGGCGCCATCGGGATTACCGTCGATTGAGGCGCCCCCGACCGACCTGCGACCGATCGCCCTCGTGCTCCTCGGCGACAAGCTGCGAGGCGAGGTTCGGGGCGCCTTCGAAACGATGGCGCGGCTCGAGATCGAACCGAAGATCATTAGCGGCGATAACCCCGGCACGGTGCGCGCGCTGCTCGCCCAGCTGGGCATCAACCTCAAGGGCGGGGTTGTGGCGGGGGCCGAAATCGAACAACTGCAGGGTGATGCCTTCGAATCGGCGGTCGAAGCGAACAGCGTCTTCGGCCGGGTAACACCCGCCCTGAAATCGCGGATCGTCGAGGCGCTGCGCGAACGGGGCCACTTCGTCGCGATGGTGGGGGACGGCGCCAACGATGTGCAGGCGCTGCGGTCCGCCGACGTCGCGGTCTCGATGGCATCGGGCACCTCGACCACGCGCGCGGTTGCCGGGATTGTGCTCCTGAACGACTCGTTCGAGGCGCTCATCAAGGGCACGAGCGAGGCGACGGCGGTCCTCGGCAATGCGGCGCGGCTGAGCAAACTCTTCCTGGCGAAGAGCATCTATGCCTACCTGATCATCTTCGCCACGAACATGCTGGGGCTGGATTTCCCGTGGCTCCCGCGTCACGGGTCGCTGACGTCGTTGCTGACGCTCGGGATCCCGGCGGTGTTCATTTCGATCAGCATCCCTCCGCCGAACACGGGGCGAGACTTCACCCGGAGCGTGCTCCAGTGGGCGCTGCCCGCTTCGCTGGCGCTTGCGTCGGCGGCGATCGTGGTCCATTTGCTGACCGAGGGCCTGCTCAATCGCTCGATCGAAGAGGCGCGGACACTCGTTTCGCTGACGATGGGGCTGACTGGCCTCTTCTTCATGGTCGAAGTGCTGGGCTTCCACGGGGCATCGTGGCGAAGCCTCACGCGGCCAGTGATGACGACTTTGCTGGGAGTCCTCCTCGTCGCCGGGTTCCTCGCGACGATCTACACGAAGTCGTTGCGGGAGTTCTTCGATTTCACCGAGGTGACGCCCGGCGACTGGGTGATCGTCCTCAGCGCGGTGGCGGCAGCGCTCATCGGGCAGTACCTGTTGAGCCGCTACTGGCAGGAGTTCCTGGATCTGCTCACGGCCGCGCCGAAGAAGGCGGATCGGCTTCGCGGCCGGGCCGTGTAGGCCCTCACCCCCAAGCCCCGCTCCCAGGCCTGGGCGAGGGGGCTTGAACTCCTGCAAGAGTTAGTACTGGCGAAAGCCCAAGTTGGCTTACACTCAGGACATGAAGTTCGCCGTCATCCGCTTCCCCGGGACCTGGAGCGATCGTGATTGCTATCACGTGCTCCACAACGTGCTCGAACAACCGGTTGAGATTCTCTGGCACCGGGAAACCGACCTCGCGCGTTTCGATGCCGTGATCCTGCCCGGCGGGTTTTCGTACGGCGACTACCTCCGGACGGGTGCGATCGCGCGGTTTTCCCCGGTGATGGAGTCGGTGGCTGCGTTCGCCGAGGCCGGGAAGCCGGTCATCGGCATCTGCAACGGCTTCCAGGTGCTCTGCGAGAGCCACCTGTTGCCGGGGGCGCTGATGCGCAACGAGAGCCTCGAATTCCGCTGCGAATGGGCGTATCTGCGACGCGAGGGTGGTTCGACCCCCTGGGCAGATGGGATTCGCGACGGCGAAGTCATCCGTGTACCGATCTCGCACGGCGAAGGGAACTACTTTGCGGATCGAAAGACGCTGGATGAACTGGAGTTGAAGGGCAGGGTGGTGTTCCGCTACTGCGACGAATCGGGCGAGGTGACACCTTCGGCGAACCCGAACGGCAGTGCGCGGAATATCGCGGGGATTATCAATGCGCGCGGGAACGTGCTCGGCATGATGCCGCACCCCGAACGTGCCGGCGAAGCACTCGTCGGCGGGAGCGATGGTAACCGGATGTGGGAATCGATCATCCGCCAGGCTACGGCGGTCGTCGGCTAAATCAGCGGCCAACGTCCCGCCGGGTACAGGGAATCGTTAGCGAAACGAATGGCCCGCGCCTCCACTTCGCGGAGCACGCGGGCCAGGATGAGATCAGGACGACCGGAAGTTAGTTCCAGTAGGGTTTGGCACCGTACTGCGAATAGGTTCGGTCGCGGAAGGATGGATCGGCGAGATTCGGCCAGTTCGACTTGTCAAAGCCGTCACTTGCCTCGAATTTTTCCTTCGGGACATTGCAGATCAGGCGCTTGTTCGCGGTATCGACTTGCAGTGACTCCCATGGGAGTGCGAAGAGCTTGTCGCCCATGCCCATGAAGCCTCCAACCGAGAGGACGGCATACGCCACTTTGCCATGGTCGAGGTCGAGCATGATGTCTTCCAGCTTGCCGACGTCCTCGCCCGATGCATTAACGATCGAATCGCCCGAGAGGGTACTGGCGGAAAGAACTGATGTATTCATTGTGTGAACTCCTATCACTTCGTGGTCTGAATGGTCTGAAAAAGCTAGCCCGAAAGATTGGTCGTACGCAGCACAGCGTTCCATCCAACATTCATCGTGGCTCGAAACTCTTTCAGGCCTCTACGTTAACGGGCGCTGCATATCGTTCGGACTAAAGAAACCGCGCAATGAATTACAAACTTGTCGACATCCACTCAGTGGAGGTTCGCGACGGTCAGAGCCGCGAGGATGCCACCCCGCACGTAGGATGGAACCTGGGAGAGCGCCCGCCTAAACGAGACCGGTCGAGCCAGCTTTGTCGTCCGGCGGCGGCTTGATCGCACGCAACCAGAGATGGCCCTCTTCCATGCCCACCCAGTTCCCCCAGAAGCGTTCGCAAAAATACTGGGCGCGTGCGTTGCGGTTCGCGAGACGGTCGAACGTCGCGCCCGCCAGGCGGCGGAAGAACTTCGGCTGCCAGGTATCGGCGTTCATGTTGAAGTTGATCCGGCGATTCACCGTTTCGAACTTGGCGGGGTGGTAGTAGCCCCAGAACGCGCCATCGAAGGTGCTCGGATCGAAGTATTCGAAGGTGGCGAGGAAGACACCGCGCCGGTGGGTCGGGTCTTTCCAGGTGACGAACTTCGAGGTGCCGTGGGGGAACCGGAGATAGACCAGCGCACCGGGCTTGCAGACACGCCAGATTTCGCCCATGAAGGCCATCAAGTCATCGACGTGTTCGACAATGTGGGAGGCCTGGATCTCATCGACAGAGTTGTCGCGCAGGGGGAGTGGACGCATGACATCGGCGAGCACATCGACGCCGGGGACACGAGCGATATCCAGCCCGATCGCGCCTATCTTCTTGCGCAGGCCGCAGCCGAGGTCCACCACGACGCGCTGTGCCGGTTCGTTCGCCATCAGCCGCATTATCCACGAGTGAGCTGTTCTCGAAACCACCGGCGCTCAGCCGAATTTGGTACGCTTGTCGAACAGGAGGGTCGCATGCCGATCCCAAGTCATTCTCAAACCACCCGTCTCGGCGACCTGGACGTCATCGCCGAAGCGGTGATGAACAACTGCAGCAGTCTCTGGACGGCAACTGCGCGGTCTGGCGATAAGCTCCTGGCGACTGCAGCCGGGAGCACGCCGGAAGCAGCGCTGGCGAACGTGGTGGCCAGGGTGGAAGAAGCGGCCGCGAAGCCAGCTTAGGCGTTGGCCACGCGCACCAGCGCCTCTCCGGTGAAGGCCGTCGCGGGTATCAGTTCGGGTCCAAACATGACCGCGCTGCGGGCCATGGTGATGGTGGGATCGGTACGCTGCAGGCCGAAGATGCGGAGCTTGCGGGCCGTTGCTTCGGGGCCGAACTCTGCATGGATGATGGAATCCATCGCGGCGGCCAGGCGAAGGCGCTGCATGCGCTCGGTGCGCTCTTCGACGTACGGCGCGAACAGTGCCTCATTCCACGACGCAGATCCAAGCATCAACTCCGAGACGACGCGAACGTCGCGCATCGCTATCGACAGGCCCTGCCCGATAATCGGATCGTTGTAACCAGCCGCATCGCCGAGGAGCAGCATGCCGGGGGCGATCGGAGAATCGGTCCAGGTGCTGTGGTTGGGGATGGCATGGCAGGGGCCCGCGATCCGGGCGTTCGCGAGCGCGTCGCTCCTTGGCACGGAGGTCAGACGAAACGCATCGAGGAACCGTTGTTCTTTGTCGGCGCCCGCGAACCGGCTTTTCTGTTCGGTGGCAAAC
This sequence comes from Tepidiformaceae bacterium, assembly GCA_049662005.1. Taxonomy (GTDB): domain Bacteria; phylum Chloroflexota; class Dehalococcoidia; order Tepidiformales; family Tepidiformaceae; genus Amarobacter. The sequence continues at coordinate 114 of JBATAT010000251.1, read as the reverse complement.
CCCAGGTAGAGCCTCGCCCGCCCGTTTCCCTGCGGAAAGACGAAGAACTGGACATCGCCTTCGGTGCCCATCGTCTCAAGTTCGGCCGGCCAGGCTTCGGCCTGGTCGACAAGG
>JBATAT010000250.1:0-4795 GCA_049662005.1 Tepidiformaceae bacterium | reverse complement strand
CATCGCCTCGATCACGCGCGGGGTGAAACCGCGGTTCACAATGGCCCGCAGCCGTGTGTGATCCGGCGGGTCCGAGTTCCCCATCAGAACGGCCCCGCCCAACGGCACGTGCCTACGCTTCTCGCGGACTTCGGCTGCAAACGCACTCTCAACGGCGGTCGGGTCGGATGTGAAGGTTTCGTCGTCCTGCAGGATGTGCAGGCAATCGGCGTAACGGGTCACGATCCAGGCGTCGACATCGGGAGACCAGTGGACCGGCTCATCGTTGCGCAGACGCGCAAGCACCGGGTAGGGATCTTCGAGATAAGCCGGGCGAAACGGATTGAAGAATGCCACCCCGCCAGTCTACGGTGCGGGCGCCTTCAGAACCCCGGCGCCGTCAACGCTGGCCAGGTTCGAGGTAGACAGGGCGATGGACTGCCCCCACGCGGTTGGTCGCTCCTTCGAATCAGAACACGCACCGGCGCGAATAAGGGATTTCCGCATCGTGGAATCGGGGCAATGGGCGATAGGGTTGGAGCGTGCAACGAGTGCCTCCTTCGCAGCGCCCCAACCCGGTTGGCAACCAGCTGCTTCAGAAGCTGAAGAAGCCGCAATACGCGCTCCCTGCGGCGATTATCGTGGGCGTGCTTGGTCTCGCTTTCGGCGTTCAACCGGGCACCCCCAGCCAGGCGAAGGACATCTCGACGGTTGCGATCAGCCGCTCAGACGTGGATGTACCAACGCTCACCGTGGCCAGTCCGACCGCGCCGGCGCCGAATCCCACACAGACAGGTCAGGCGACAGCTCCTCTGGGTGCCACGCAGGGCAATGGCACTGCCGCTCCGCTCGTTGCAAACGCCTCCCCGACGGTTACGTCGGATGTGGCCGGTGCACGCTCCACTCCGGGGGCGACCCCAACCCTCGACCCGGCGCTCGAACAACAGCCGACCCAGTGTGGCGCGATCAAAGAAACCACAACGCCGGTGGCCGTGGAGCAATCCATCTCTGGGCTTTCAATTAAGGCGACGCGTGTTGCCGTGTACCCGGTCGACTATTTCCGCTGCATCCTGATGGCCACGGGCGGACAGGAGGCTTACGGACTCGCTTCCTCGGTCCTCAAAGCCGAAGACTCGGGAAATACGCACATCGTCCTCATCGATCTCTGGATGACCAATGCTTCGAAGCAGTTCGGGCAGGTGAACGTCCGCAATGCAACGGTCGCCGCCGCGGGCCAGACGTTCGCGCCGCTGGCGACCCTGGGTGGACGTTCAGAAGTGGTCGTTTCCTCCGGGCAAGGCCGAACCCTGAGCCTCGTGATCGCAATCAAGAACACCGTTGGCGAAACGACCGGGCCGGTCACCCTCGTCCTCGAAGGCCCGTTGCTCGCCGGGGCGCAAGTGCCCGGGAAGTACCAGTTGTTCCTCCCCACACCGTAAGCCCGCGACCCTCACGCTTCCCCCAATTGGCGCGCTGCGTATGCTTCGCGGCATGGCTACCTACGACGAGATCCAGATTGGCGATTCCGCCACCTTTACGAAAACCATCAGCGAGGGCGATGTCTATCTCTTCGCCGGGATAACGGGCGACCTCAACCCCGCCCACATGGACGCTGTCGCCGCGGCCGAAGGCATGTTCAAACAGCGCATCGCCCACGGCATGCTCACCGGCTCGTTCATTTCAACCGTTGTTGGAATGCAACTCCCGGGGCCGGGCACCATCTACGTGGGCCAGGAGCTGTCGTTCCGCGCGCCGGTGTTTTTCGGCGACACGGTCACAGCACGGGTCGAGTGCGTCGAAAAGCTTGAGCCGCGGAAGTGGCTGAAGTTCAAGACAACGGTGACGAACCAGGACGGGAAACTCGTGATCGATGGCGCCGCGACGGTGATTCCTCCGTCCGCGTGAGTTCAGGCGCTGTGGCGGCGAATCCCATCTTCGGCTGGAGGTTCGTCCTGCACGATCGCACGCATGTGGCGGAGCATCGTCTCCGAAATCCGGTGTGAGGGTGCGCGCTGAAGCCAGGTTTCGGCATCGGCTTCGCGCGTGAATACGCCGAATCCTTCACCGATCTGGGCGAACCGGGCGAATCGTCGTGCGACCGGGAGTTGGGCCGGTGTGCAAAGGATGGCAATTCGCTGGCCCGGGTGGAAGCGCGCGGAAAAGCTCGCCGCGATGATCGAGATGCTGCCCGGCGAGAGTCCCTCATCGACGCCACGAAGATCGCAGACGGCGCGCGAAATGTTGGCAGCTTCGGCGAGGACGAATGCCTGCGAGACAGCTCGCAAGGCCTCCTCGGTGGTTACGAGGCCGGAAAACGCCGCTTCCAACACATTCCCATCAACCCTGACCCGTATCGCGTACATGGCGCTACCTCTCATCCGCCAGCATGCCCTGAAAGTGACATCGTCTCTCTAGGTGAATCCCACTATTCGGCCGGGGGTTATCCCGCGGCCTCGAACCGGGTGGGCGGCTTCACCTGGTTGGCACGAAGCACCGAAAAGCTGCACCGGCCGTCGACGAGGATGCTCAGCCGCGCGGCAACACTTGAGATGTGGCCCGAAGGAGCTCGTGGGACGACGAGGACGGTTCCATTGTGCCAGCCAACCTCGTCGTAGCCGCGGGAGAAGCGCTTCAGCAGCCAGCCCAGTTCGAAGAGTTCAGTGCCGGGGAACGGTTCGCACTGCACAACCGGCCGGTCGAGCTTGCGAATGTCCAGGATCGGCAGGCAGGTCTCGGCGTCCCACGCACCAGAGTCTCCACGCGAGGCATGCGAAAGGGCGGCCGTGAGCTGTTGAGGGGTGATTGGCACCGTCGCCCAGCAGCGGGCGCCGGCCTCCAGCGCTTGTTCAAGGTCCCGGCGGGCGCGGAGCCCGGCAACAACAACCGCGGTCAGGTCGAGGCCCTTGCGTTCGCGGATCTTTCGGGCCGCATGGCCCGTGGCGGTGGCCTGGGTGAGGAGCAGGTCGGCAGGCTCGGCGGTCAGCTCCATACCCATCGCCCGGCAGGTTTCCGCGATCAACGCGCGGGTGGTGTTGTCTTCGATATCGAGGTTGACCTTGAGGCCACGAAGGTTGGGGTGCGGCCAATTTCCATACGGTCCGTCGATATCCCGGTCGCCATCACCGCGGACCGTGCGGCCGTCGCTGGCGAGGGCGGTCAACCATGCTTCGCAGCCGGTGCAGGCGAAGAGTTCGACACGTTCACCGCTGGGCGCCACCCAGGCGAGCTTTGCCGCGCGCTCGACTGGCATTTCACAACAGACCTGGCACTGGTCCTCGAAAACGAGCTTCCGGTTGCCGGAACTCGGACCGCCGAGAACACGGTGCGTGCCATCAGGTGTTCGGGCAGCAGCGGCGAGCCCGCCAAGCCATTCCGCGCAACTCTCACAGAGCGGGACGGCCGAGCCAGGGCGGTGGCCGTCAGGGCGCCAGCTGCGATAGAGACGCATCGGCCGGATGTCGAATTCCCACTCGGCGGAGATGGCGCGACCACAACAGGGACACCCGGTTTGGTTCATGTCCTTCTATCATCGGGAGAATCCCTCGATAGCTTGAGGGTTCAGGTGATGGTTACATCGGCAACCAGCGCAAAGTGATCGCTCGGGAACAGGGTCGGGTCGTTCGGCGCAGGCTGGTTCGCAGCGACTCGCGCGGCTTTCACCAGCACCCGTCCGCGGTACCAGATGTAGTCGAGGCAGTTTGGCTCGCCGTCCGTGTCTATCGTCTCGGCCTGGATTCCCGAGGGCCATGTGACCTCCGGTTCGCGGCCATTCGCTTCGTACAGGGCCGAAAGGTATCCCGCCTCTTTGAACACCGCATAGGCAGGTTCGGTTGGCGGCGTGTTGAAGTCGCCCACGATGAAGGTGGCATCAGCGGCCGGAGCGTGGGCCATCCATTCGACGATCGCGCTCGCCTGCTCAGTTCGGACTGCTGGTTCTTCGGGCTTGTGGTGGAGGTGCGTGTTGGCGAACCACACCGTGCGTCCCTCGGACACAATGAGCACGCGCTGTGCCGACCGTCCGGTGCTGAGCCGAAGCTCCTCGTGCGCCTGGATCTCTTCACGGCCAACGAGGATGGCGTTACCAAAATTGGGGCTTCGTTCGTGGCGAGAGACGAGGCTGCGGTAGTGCCGTTCGGGCAACTGGTTGGAGAGAAAGTCGTCCTGCCGGGGAGGGCTGAAGACCACTTCCTGGAGGCCGATGATATCGGCGTTGAGTTCGGCGAAGGCAGCGCCGAGGAGCGGCTTCCGTTCCTCGTAGCGATCGTTGATATTCCGGATGTTGAAGGTGGCGATTCGGAGATCCATGGCCGCGAAACTCTAGTCGATCGCGCCAGCAGAACGAAGCACCGCAGCAATCCGGGCGCCCGTTTCGGCCGGGGCATCGCCCTCGAACGTCATGATGGCGACGCCATCGATAAATGGCGCGGCCACCAGCTGTTCGATCGTGCTCTGAAAGGCCGCCCAGGCGAGGCCTTCATCGCTATTGGCGAGCAGTTCCCGGACGCCTTCCGGAAGGCGCACGCCCAGTCGCTCTTCGATTCGTTCGGCCGCCTGCAGGGTGAGCAGAGGCATCGCCATCGCGATGATCCGCGTGTCTTCACCCTCGCGGGCAATCGCGGCGGCAAACGGTTCGAGCCTCGAAGGTTCGAAGACCGGTTGGGTCTGGACGTAACTCGCCCCGGCACGCAGCTTCGGAAGAAGGTTGCGGAGGACCGCATCCTGGTCTTTGCCGTACTGGTTCAGGGTTGCGCCGATGAGTGCCCCGGGCAGCAGATCACGAGCCATCGCCACTGCCTCGCGGATACTGATCGCATCG
>JBATAT010000249.1:0-9017 GCA_049662005.1 Tepidiformaceae bacterium | reverse complement strand
GCACCGAGTTCCACAAGCAAGTGGGACGTTAGCGTCGTTTCGTTGTCGGCCATGTCAACCTCCTCGGCAGTCACTGATCATAGCCCATACGCGCCAGGCGGCGGTTGTCCGACCATCTCCCCGCCAGCGTGCGCGACCTCGGGCCGCATGCGACCATCCATCCCATGTCGCCCCGTGTCCGCTCCGCCGTCCTCCTTGGAATCGTCGTCCTCATGTTCCTCGCCGGGTACGTGCTCCAGAAGTTCGAGGATGCCGGCCCCGATCCGCCGGAGGTACCGAGTTCGGAGCAAACCCCGCAAGCGACCAGCGTCCCAACGCTCGCGGCCCCGGTAACTACGACCGCATCTGCCCAGTTCCCGGCCTCGCCCACGAGAGCCATAACACCCGCAACCGCGCTCGGCCGCGATCTCGCCAACGATGAAGCGGCCGGGGGACACACGATCGAGCGCCACGTCGCGAAATCGGACGCCGAACTTCGCGCCCGCCTCAAGGCCGAGCCAGACATCTCCGCAGCCTCGACCTACACCGACCTCGCCACCGCCGAACGTGTCGTTGCCCAGGTAATCGAAAAGAAGCGGCCGGAAATCCGCAAGTGGGAGAATCGCGAAGGCAGCCGCCCCAACCTCGCCCTCCGCCTTGATCTTGGCGAGACCATCGGCCGCTCGATGGCCCAGGGCAAAACCACCGCCAAAGATGTCGAAGACGCGGTTGTCGTCCTGCGCTGGAACGGCAACTCCTGGTACGTGCTCACAAGTTATCCGGAGGATCGATGAGCACCCACGGAGAAGCGAGCAAGGCCGACGGAGAAGTTCCGGAGTTCGCGGGGCTTGCGCTCCTCCTCGATGGCTACTTCCATGAGGACTTCCGCACCGAGTTTGCCGATCACGTCGCGGCCGCCAGTGCCTTCGCGAAAGAGGCGTCAGCAGAAGAACTGGCAACTGCGTGCGCTGCGATGACGGCCTTCATCGACTGGGCGATATCCGTCGACCGTGAAACCTGGCAACGAGCACTTCATCAGTCCGGGGGCGCCTGGAGGCCGCGGTCGCTGCGTCCGCTCGCGGACGTGGCGGAAGCGCTCGCAGCACCTGCGCTTTAGCGGACGGAATTCCCGGCCAGCAGAAGTGTCGGGCCTCGGTTCACCGGTGTTTCGCGATAAACGCCTGGATCCGTTCCCACGCATCCGCCGATTCGGCAGCGTAGGTCTCGTAGGCTCGGTCGAAGAAGCTGTGTGGCGCCCCTTCGTACGTCTTGAACTCATTTTCGATGCCAGCCGCGTCGAGGGCCGCCTTGAAGGCGGCGGTATCGGCCTGGGTAATCATCTGGTCTGCTCCGGCCTGGAGACCGAGGATTGGTGCTTCCATCTCCGCCACACGGTCCATCGCCGTCGGGATCCCCTTTCCGGCCTCAGGCGAAACCATCGCCTGGATGACACGACTCGGATGCCCGTAGAACCCAATCGCGCCCGAAAGCCCATGGCCCGCCGAAGATTGGAACCAGGAACTCGACCCTCCGAAGCAGAAGCCGACCGTGAAGATCGACGTGCAACTCCCGCCCTGCGGCGAACGAAGGTACGCAACCGCTGCTCCTACATCTTGTGAGACGGTCAGCGGGTGGGTCTTCAGTACGTGGTCCATGAACTTGAACTCCGGGTCGTTCCGCTTGCCAACACCCGCCGTCCGCCCGAAGTAGTCGATCGTTACCGCGTTCATGCCGATTTCGGCGAACCGCAGGGCGACTTCTTCATAGAACGTGAACAGCCCCCGGACATCCGGCATCACAACCATGCCAACCCCGTCGGGCGTATCGGAACGGGCGGCGAAAGCGGCGAATTCCGTGCCATCGGCCGACTTCAGGATGAGGTCTTCGGAATCAACGGCAGCGCCGGAGATCGCCGGGATCGGAGGCAGGGCATCGTGCGGTACACACATCGTTCGTCGATCCTTTCAATATGGCGGAAACAAGGAGGGAAACTACAGGATCACTCCCGCTGCTCTCAGTTGTTCGACTCTCTCGGGCGAAAGACCGGCCTCGGCCATCACGTCATCGTTGTGTTCGCCGAGCATCGGGCTGGGGAATTGCGCCGCCAGCGGCGATTCCGACATCTGGAACGGCGGCCCCACGAGTTTCATACCGCCGAGGAGCGGGTGCTCCATGTGAACCTGGAGGCCGTTCTCGATCGTCTGGGGATGGTCGAACAGCTCTTCGATGAACAGGACCGGGCCGGCCGGCACGCCATGCTTTTCAAAGATGCTGCCCCACTCTTCCGTTGTCTTGCTGCGAAAGAGTGCCTCCGCTTCCTTCACCAGTTCCGGCCCTTTTGTCTCCCAGCCCTCGGGGGCGAGCACGAACGTGCCCTCGGTCGTGTTCATCCGGGGATCGTGGAGGCCGGTCGCTGCGAGAACCTTGAAGCGCAACGCCATCGAAAGCGCGCCCAGCGCGATGAACCCATCCCTCGTCTGGTACACCCGGTAGTAAATGTTGCCGGCCGCCGCGGGCCGGAACATCTTGTGAACTTCCACCTGCTCCGTGAACGACTTCATCGCCGCACGCGCGTCCTTGAGGCCCTCGAGCATCGGCGGGATGACCGGCTCATCGAACGCTTCCAGCCACGTGAACTGGCTTGTTTGCATCGCCACAGCGGTCCCCATCAGCGTGCAATCGATCCGCTGCCCCTTACCCGATTTCTCGCGGAAATAGAGCGCAGCGCAGATCGCATTCGACATCTGTATCCCGGTCGCATAATCGGCAATAGCGGGGTACACGTAGGTCGGCACATCGCCGTCCATCTTCGCTTCGCCAGCCATCAGGCCGGTGAGCGCCTGCACAACGATGTCGTAACCGCCTCGCTTGGCCAGCGGGCCGTGTCGCCCGAACGCCGTGTTTTCGCAGTAGATGATCTTCGGATTGATCTTGCTCAGCGTGTCGTAGTCGATTCCGAGGGCTTCGGCCACGCCCGGCCGGTAGTTAATAAGCACGACATCCGCCGCCTTCACGAGCTCGTGAATGACGGCGTGCGCCTCCGGCTTTTGCATATCCATCGCGACGCCCCGCTTGCCCCGGTTCAGGCTGGCGAAGGTCCGCGATTCCTTGGGTACCAGCTCCACGAAGATCCGCCAGGGCTCGCCGCCGATCGGTTCGAACTTCGTGACGTCGGCGCCCATATCGGCCAGGATCATGCCGCAGAACGGCCCCGCAATAATCTGTGTGAATTCAAGAACTTTAACGCCCGCAAGCGGTCCAGATGCCATGGAATACCCCCTCAATCGCCGTATTCTAACGTCGAGGTGAGGGTGCGCCAGTTCGCTGGCACGCGTTCACGTAGTTCCGGGCGCGTTTCTATGTTCCTCGGAAACGGTCCCGGCGAGACAGACGCGCTACCGTTGTGGAACAACCATCACGGGACGGTCCGTGCCATGGATCACGCGGTCGGTGGTGCTCCCCAGGGCAATGCGTTTCGCTAACCCCTTACCCGAGGACGTGAGCACGATGAGGTTTGCATCTTCTTCCTCGGCGGCCTCAAGGATAGCGGTCGTCGCGTCGCCCATCCGCAACAGCGTCTTCTCGCCCGGCTTTGCGACGCTCGCGAGGTAGCTCTTCGCGGCATCTTCCATCATCGTCGCGACATCGGCCGGGTAGGTCGCGAACTCAACGCCAACGGCCGGGGGCATGCTGTAGGTCCGGACGATCACCACCGGGAGGTTTTCCTGCTTCGCCAGCATGCGCGCTGTTTCGAGCCCCAACTCCGCCTCGTCCGAACCGTCGAGCCCCACGATAATCGGCTTGTTCCCACCCGGGACGCGCGGATTGTCCACCCCCGGCTCGACGAGCACTGGAATGGCCGAGCCACGGACAATCTTGTCGGCCACACTGCCGATCACCATCGCTCGGAAGCCACCCTTTCCCCGTGAACCGAGGACGATCGCCGAAGCACCAACGGAAGCAGAGAGCACCTCATCGGCTGGAGACCCGAAAAGCACCAGGCATTCGACCTTGCCGAGTCCATGTTCTTCGGCGAGGCGGTCGGCGTAGGCCTGGAAGGTTGTTGCCGCCTTCGCACGTTCCTCATTCGGGGTATCCGAATCCAGGACGTGGATGAACTTCAGTGGGGCGCCGGTGATGTTCGAATACCACTTCGCCACTGGCAGCGCGTACTCCGCGATCTTCGATCCATCGAGCGGGATGAGGATTGGTTTCGTTTCGGCCACCGGTGCACCTCAGGTTTGCGTTTATAGCGCAAGCATGAACTATTCCGCGTTCGGCGGCGAGATCCAAAAGGGGTGAAGCATTCCGCCCGTTCGGCCATCCCGTTCTTGTACGAAAGGCCATAGGGCTCGCGCCCTGCCTCATCCACCATTTGAGTGCGCCGCCATCGGCCGCGCGGACCATTGGGGGCAAGGAAACCATGAACCAGGAAATACAACCATCGCCGGGGATTGAAACGTCGCCTGCCGAGACTTCGATGTTTTCGCGCAGGCGCTTCCTCCGCAAAGCAGGCGTTGTTGGCGCCGCGCTTCCGGTCGCCGGTGGGCTCGTTGCTGCAGCCTGCTACAACGATCCAACGGGTGGCCCGATCGATTCCAGCGCGGTGCCGACTCAGAACGTGAAGCCGGGCGCAACTCAGGCGCCCGCTGCCACCCAGGCGCCAGCCGACCTCTGGGTGAAGATCGACGAAGACCACAAGAAGGGCGTCGTCGACTTCCTCCGCCAGCAGAAGGCCCCTATCACCAAGGGCAAAGGGATGCAGGAACTCGCGCCACGCATCGAGAACGGCGTCAAAGTCTTCGATCTCACCATCGATAATGTCGACTGGGAGGTCTCCCCGGGGCTCATCGAGAAGGCGCGCGGGTACAACAACCAGATCCCCGGGCCGACGCTCCGTGCAACTGTCGGCGACAAAGTTCGCATCAACGTCAAGAACAACCTCGAAGAGAGTTCGTCAGTGCACTGGCACGGCCTCCTGGTGCCGAACGCCATGGATGGCGTCCCCTACCTTACCCAGGATCCGATCGTGCCCGGCGGAACCTTCGTCTACGAATTCACCATCCGCAACGCCGGCTCGCACATGTACCACTCCCACCACAACTCCGCCGACCAGGTGAACCGCGGCCTCCTCGGCGCGTTCATCATTCTTCCCGAGGATCGAAGCAAGTACCCGCAGTACGACAAGGAATACATCCTCATCATGAACGACTCCTTGCTCGGCTTCACCATTAATGGCAAGGGGTTCCCCGCTACCGATGCACTCATCGCCAAGAAGGGCGAGCGCGTCCTCATCCGCTGGATGAACGAGGGCATGATGTACCACCCCATGCACCTCCACGGCGCGACGATGGAGGTATTCCAGCGTGATGGTTACCCGGTGGAGCCGCCCTACATCTGCGACACCATCGATGTTCCACCCGGAAACCGCTTCGATTGCATCATCCACGCAAACGACGCTGGCCTCTGGGCGTTCCACTGTCACGTCCTCAGCCATGCCGAATACGAAGGCGGCTTCTTCGGGCTCGTCACCGTCCTCGCTGTCGAAGACGAAACGTTCAAGGTGGCCGACCTCCTCGCCACCGTTTAGAGCCTCGCCCCCGAGGGCCGAACTACGAGGGCGCCTGCGGCAGGCGCCCTCGTTCGGCGTCCCGCGGGATCACTGCTGCGCCAGTGCTCTGAGTGCTTCGCCGGTCATCCGGTACGTCGTCCATTCGTCCATCGGGTTCGCCCCGAGGGCGCGATAGAACGCAATCGACGGCTCGTTCCAATCGAGTACCGACCATTCGAGCCGTGCACAGCCGCGTTCCACGGCAAGCCGTGCAAGCTCCGCGAGGAGCGCTCTTCCGTAGCCATGGCCGCGCACTTCCGGTCGTACGAAGAGATCTTCGAGCCAGATGCCCGGCTTTCCTTCCCAGGTGCTGAAGTTGTGGAAGAAGAGCGCGAAACCGGCACTCTCTCCATCATCGGTTTCCGCGAGCACAACCTCGGCGTAGGGCCGTGGCCCGAACAGGTGGCGTCGCAGTTCGTTCCGATCCAGGACCACGGCCCCTGGTTCGCGTTCGTAGTCGGCCAGGGCATGGATGAGCTCGATGATCGTCTCGATGTCGCTTTCGCCCGCAGGCCGAAGGCGCATCAGTCCTGTACCAGCTCAACCTTCGAAACGGCCGCACCCTCGCGCGCAATCTTGGTCACAAGCGACCGCCCGGTGTAACCCTGCCGGTGGGCGGTGTCGAACATCGCCTCGGCGATGGCCCGCGCCCGGTCCTCCGGGCAAATGGCTGCCACTGAACTTCCAGCGCCACTCAGCCACGCAGCGTGGGCACCCGCCGATTGCGCTGCCGCGAACACGTCGAACAACGGTGGAAAGAGGCTTGCCCGCTGGCGCTGGTGGAGCCGGTCGTCGGTTGCTTCCGCGAGGAGATCGAGCCTGCCGCTGGCCATCGCCGCCACAAACAGGGCGGCGCGGCCCGTGTTGTGGACGGCGTCGGCCTTCGAGTACTGCTCCGGGAGCGCCTTCCGCGCCTCCTTGGTCGGCATCGAATGGTCCGGGATGAGGATGGCCATGGAGACGTTCTGAGGGTAGCGCGCCGGGGCGCGGAGGTAGTGCCCGTCGGCAGCCTGGACGCAGACCTGCATCCCTCCAAAGAGCGCGGGGCACGCGTTATCGCCGTGGCCCTCTAGTTCGCTCGCGATATCGAGGCATTGGCCTTCGTCCATGATCTTCCGCTCGAATTCGTTCACCGCGACGACACCCGCAACCCGCGCCACCGCGCTCGCGCCAAGGCCTCGCCCAAGCGGAATCGAGACGCCGTATCGCGCCCGGATCCCGTGGGGCGCTGGCTTACCCAGCTTCAAGTAGGTCTGGCGAATCGCGGTCAGCACCATCTTCTCGCCAACATCCTCGGTCGGTGGTTGTTCCACCTCCCCGAAGGTGACCGTGATCGATGCGAACATGTCGAGCGCGAGGCCGAGGCAATCGAAGCCCGCGCCAAGGTTGGCGCTCGTTGCGGGCACGCGGACGGTGATGGCGGTTGCTTCCATGAATCGGCTCCCCGGGATGCGAAAGAGGCCATGATACGCCCGCTGCCCCAACCGGGAACGCTCTCAGCGTATTAACGAGAGTCGCCTGCTCTTGCGCTCGTGCGGCAGATGGCTACTCGAGGCCGATGATCGCGAGGGTAATGAGCAGTCCAATGAACACCCCACAGGTGACTGTGAGGTAGCCAATCGTCTTCCACATAGGTCGCAAACCCTCCAGGGATTCGTCCCGCCCGTTGGCCCAATCCTACTCCGGGGCCGCCGCTCGGGCGAGATGCCTCCAGCCCGTTACTATAGGTCGGTGAGTTTTCGAAACCTGGCCAGCCATTGCGCGCGGTGATCCTCGCAGCCGGCGATGGCGGCCGTCTCGGGCAGGCGACTTCCGATCTGCCCAAACCTCTCGTGCCACTCGCCAGCCGCCCAATTATCCAGTACACCCTCGAAGCGCTTTCCGCCTCGGGCGTCTCCGAGGCCGTCGTCGTAACCGGCTACCGCGGAGAACAGCTCCGCCAGGGCATCGAACGCCTCGCCACGTCCGGCCCCGTTATCTCGTTCGTCGAAAATGCCAACTTCGAAGCCGGCGCATCGCTCTCGCTGCAGGCCGCACGCGAAGCCTGCGGCACCGAGCCGTTCCTGCTCCTGATGGCCGACCACATGCTCTCGCACCCGATCATCAGATCCCTGCGGGAAGCCTACGTGCCTGGCGGACCGAGCCTTGTTGCGACCGATGCCGCTCCCTGGCCGAAGGCGTACGTCGATGAGGCGACGCGGGTGCAATTCGCGCCGGGCACCAGGGAAGTCGTGGCCATCGCCAAGCAGCTCTCGCCCTGGGATGCACTCGATACCGGCGCCTTCCTGCTTTCGCCCGATGCCTGGCAGGCGATCGATGCTGTGCCCGCCGATTGCGAACTCAGCGTGATCTTCAGCGAAATCGCCCGCCGCAACCAACTCCTCGCCGTCGATGTCTCCGGCGCGAGCTGGTACGACATCGATACCGCGGCCGACCTCGAGGCCGCCACTCGCATCGTTGCCGCCGGCGGCATCCGATGACCTACGACGGCATCATCTCGCGCTACCTCAATCGCCCCTTGAGCCGGCCCGCCGCCAGGGCGCTCGTTTCCACACCAATCACGCCTAACGCCGTCACGGCGTTCACGCTCCTCCTCGCGGTCGTCGCCGGGGCGATGCTCGCGACGGGCTGGAACATCGCCGGAGGCATTGGCATCCAGGTCGTCAGCGTCGTCGATGGCATCGATGGCGAACTCGCCCGCCTCAAGAACATGGCCACCCGCTTCGGCGGCGTCTTCGATGCCGTCACCGACCGCTACGCCGATGCCATCATGCTCGCCGGGATGACCGTCTTCGCGGTCCGCTTCGAAGACCACGCCCGCGCCGAGTTCGTCGGAGGGCTCGCCATCGGCGCCGCCCTTATCGTCAGCTATAGCCGCGCCCGCATCGAGGCCGACCTCCCGGACGTCATCCAGTCCGGGCGTCTCGACTCAATCTTCGGCCTCGCCAGCCGTGACGTCCGCTCACTGATCGCCGCCATCGGTGCGGTTGCGGGCCAGTGCTACTGGACGCTCATCATCCTCGTGGCCGTCTCATCGCTGACGATCGCCTGGCGCCTCGTCTACCTGCGCATCACCGTCGGCGGCCGCCGCTACCCGACCTAGTCCTTTGCGATCCCGAGATAGAGCTTGTGCACCGAAGGCGTGGCTGTCGGTGTCGCCGTTGCTGTGGGTTGCGGCGTCGGGGTCTTTGTTGGGCGGGTGAACGGTGGCGAGGGCGTTGCTGTCGGTGTTCCCCCATCGAACGGCTGGACCGCCACGGAGAGCGCCTGCGGGCAGTTCGCGCCTTCGCCCGCCATGATGATGACCACCCAGGCATCGGCAGCGCCTTCGGCGGCGTGCGCGAGCCCGATGCAGTGCATCGGCTTGCCACCGAACCATGCCGGCACCTTGATCCCCATGCCGTTGTTGGCGGCAGACCCCCACTGC
>JBATAT010000248.1:0-2019 GCA_049662005.1 Tepidiformaceae bacterium | reverse complement strand
GGTTTCGCCGACGCCGCCTCGCTCCTCGCCCATGCCAGGCCCGACATTGTCTCGATTGTCGTGCCGACGCAGTTGCACGAAGAAGTCGCACTCCAGGCGATCGCCGCCGGCGTGCATGTCCTCGTCGAAAAACCTATCGCCGCAAACCTCGAAGCGGCGCAGCGAATCGCGCAGGCCGCCGCAGATGCGAATCTCGTCCTCACCGTCGGGCACATCGAGCGATTCAACCCCGCCATCCAGGAACTGAAGCGCCGGCTCGATGCTGGCCAGGGCGGCAAAGTGCTGCAGTTGCGCGGCCGTCGCGTCGGCCCGTTCCCGCACCGCATCCGCGATGTCGGCGTCATCCACGACCTCGGTCCCCACGACATCGACATCATGCGCTACCTCCTCGGCGATGAGATCGAGCGTGTGTTCGCCGAATCCCGCAGTCATATCGCGACCGGCAACGAGGACATGTTCTCCGGCCTCGTTCGATTCCGTGGCGGCGCCATGGGCACGCTTGATATCAATTGGCTCACCCCGACCAAAGAGCGGTCGCTCACGGTCCTCTGCGAAAAGGGCATGTTCGTCGTCGATTACGCGGCCCAGTCCCTCGCGTTCTACGAAAACTTCGATGCTGCCGCTCGCGAGGGGCGCTACGCAAGCGTCACCGAGGGCCCGATGACCCGGTACCCCATTCCGAACCGCGAACCGCTCCGAGTCGAACTGGAGGCGTTCAGGGACGCGGTCCTCGCCGGTGGCCCCGCCGCGGTGAGCGCGCGTGACGGCATGACGGCTCTGGCTGTCGCCGAAGCGCTCGTTCGCTCCGGCCAGACTGGCATGCCCGTCCAGGTCGCCGAGGTCGCTGCACCCGCATGAATGTTGCCGTTGTCGGCATCGGCCGCATCGGCCTCCCGGTCGCTGCGACCATTGCCTCGAAGGGCCACAGGGTTTTCGGTTGCGATGTGAACGAGTCGCTCGTCGACCGTGTGAACCGGGGCGAGAACCCCATCCCCGATGAAGCGGGCCTCGATGCAATGCTTCGCTCCGTCGTTGCATCGGGGAACTTCCGCGCAACGACGGCCACTGCGGCCGCGGTCGCTCAATCCCAGGTCGTGCTGTTCGCTGTTCGCGTCGATGTGGACAGTGATGGTCGCGCGGACCTGCAGCATCTCTTTGCCGCTGCGGAGACTGCCGCGCAGGGTCTCCAGCCCGGCACGCTCTGCATCTTCGATACAACCCTCCCCGTCGGAACCACCCGCCGCGAGCTCGCGCCGAGGCTCGAAGCCGCCGGCAAGAAGCTGGGGGTCGATTTCCACGTCGCCTTCAGCCCGGAACGGTTGCTGATGGGCCGTGTCATCGAAGACCTCACCAAGTACCCGAAGGTCGTTGGCGGTGTCGATGCCGGGGCCGGTGCGAAGGCGGCGGCGTTCTATCGGGAGGTATTTGGCGGCGAAGTGCTGGAACTCGGCAGCGCCGAAGCCGCCGAGTTGAGCAAGCTTGCCGAAGGAAGCTACCGCGACCTCAACATCGCCCTCGCGAACGAACTCGCGATGATCGCCGATATCCACGGGATAGACATCACGGAAGTAATCGCCGCTGCCAACTCCCAGCCGTACTCGCACATCCACGTGCCTGGCACGGGTGTCGGCGGGCACTGTATACCGGTCTACCCGCGGTTCTTGATGCAGGGCGAAGGCCCAAGCGATTTACCGAGGCTGGGTCGCGAAGTGAACGACGCGATGCCGGGCTATGTCGTCGATAGGGCGGCCAGCCTTATCGGCGGACTCCGTGGAAAGCGAGTGCTCATCATGGGCCTCACCTTCCGCCCGGACGTCGCCGTGACCTTCCACACGAACGCCGTAGACCTTCTCCGGGAGTTCGAGCTGCGAGGTGCCCGGGTGTACGGCCATGACCCGCTCCTCAGCGAAGCGGGCGTCCGTGAACTCGGCTTCGAACCGGCGGATTCCCTGGCGGGCTACGACCTCGCCGTGGTCCACAGCAATCACAAGCACTACCGCCGGACCGATTGGTCGTCGC
>JBATAT010000247.1:0-3138 GCA_049662005.1 Tepidiformaceae bacterium | reverse complement strand
GGCGAAGTCCGCCCTGCTGCTGGCCACCGAACCGCTCGACAAGGTGACCGGCCGGGTTACCTACAGCCAGGAGATCCTCCAGGAGTTCGGCTGGATCAAGGACGGTAAGGGTACCGGCATCGACCGGAAAGGCTCGGGCTACTCGCAGGTCTGATCGCTCGGTCCAGGCGCACCCCTCTTGTCTCGACGGAGGGCGTGCGCGGTCCGGCGAAGATTGGCACCGGGGCAGCCGGGGACGCCGTAGACTGCGACCATGGTCAGGAAGACACGGACAATCGCAGCCGGTGAGTTCGAGGCGAGGTGTCTCGCTATCCTCGATGAGGTCGGGGAACGCGACGAAGACGCGATCGTGACGAAGCGAGGCAAGCCGGTCGCAAAGCTGGTGCCGCTTTCGCGCAAGAGGAAGGCGAACGATTGGCCGTTTCCCGACCTCGCGTACATGTTCGATTACATCGGTGACGTGATCACACCCATTGACGTTGAGTGGGAAGCGATGAAGTGACCATGGATGAGCGCCTTCAGTCGCTTCCCGGGCTCCGCACGATCTGGTAGCTAGCACCGAGGTGGCAACGCCCGGCAGCCGATGCCGGCGACCCTCACGATGGGGTCTGCTACGCTTTTGCGCAGATGACGGAACGAAGCTGGGCGCCGGTCGCGGTCGAAATGCCCCACCCTGGCCCGGCGCTCCGCGCGCAGCGTTTCGCTCGAACGATCGCGATCCTCACGCGCTACCTTGCACCGGCCGGCGCGAAGGTGGTCCTTCGCCGGGAGGCGAAGAACGTTGCGCTCAGCCGGGGGTTCCGGCAGTCCTGTGAGGCGCTCGGCGCAACCTATGTGAAGTTCGCCCAACTGGTTGCGTCGGCACCCGCCGTCGTTGGCCCGACCGTGGCGGATGAATTCCGCGGGACGCTCGACCGTGGACCCGGTGTCCCGTACCGCGATGTGAAGCGGGTATTTGAAGAACAGACCGGCAAGCGGCTGAAGGAGTCGTTCGCATCGTTCGAGAAGCGTCCGTTCGCTGCGGCCTCCATGGCGGTCGTCCACCGGGCTGTGCTGCACACGGGCGAACGAGTCGCGGTGAAGGTTCTCCGCCCCGAGCTCGGCCGGATCGTTGCGGCGGATCTTGGGCTGATGATCCCGTTTTTCCGGACCCTTGCGCGATTGGGGAACGAGCCGGCGTTCACCCTCGTCGGTTACCTGGATGGCCTGAGAGAACAGATCGGCGAAGAACTCGACCTTCGCAACGAGGCACGAAGCATGGACCACTTTCGCGTCCTCTTCGAAAGCTTCAACCTCGACCTGCTGGTTGTCCCGCGAGTCTATGAAGAGTTCAGCGGCGAGCAAGTGATCACGATGGAGTACCTCGATGGTGCGCCGATCGACGACCTCGCAAAGGTCGAAGCGTTCGGCCTCGACCCGAAGCTGTTGATCCGGGAATTGCTTCGCGCATGGGTACTGACGGCGGTGCACACCGGCACGTTCCACGCCGACATCCACGCCGGGAACCTGCTGGCGATGCGGGACGGGCGGCTGGGCATGCTGGACTGGGGGATTGTGGCCCAACTCGATCCCGAAACCCAGGTCCTGATGCAGAAGCTGGTGGAAGCGTCACTCGGCGATGAATCGGCCTGGGACACGATCACGACGACATTGATCAAAGTCCAGGGCGTGACGCTCCGCGAGGGCCTCGGCTTGAGTGATGAGGAGATCCACAAGGTCGTGCGTTCGATGATGGAACCGGTGCTGACACTGCCCTTACGCGACGTCAGCATGGCGAGCCTGTTTTCGGGGCCGGATGAGGTCTACCGGCTTGCCGGGCGGGAGGTTCCTCCCCGGCGGAGCCTCTTGCACCGATTGCGAAAGCTCCGGAACACAGCCCGGGCGCACAAAATCGCGTTCGACGATGGCTACCACGAGAACAGCTTCCAGCGCTCAAACTTCCTGAGTTCGAAGCAGTTGATCTACCTGGAACGGTATGGCCGGATGTACGTCCCCGAGCACGCAATCCTGGGCGACCGGGAGTTCCTCGAAACGGTCGTGGCGAGCCTCAAGGCAGAGCGAGAGGCGAACGCAGGCTGAACGGTCCGGGCGTCACCACATCGGCGGAGCGATGACCTCAACCGCGCCAGCACGATGGTAGATGCGGGGCAGGCGCGCCTGGAGTGAGGCGAGTACGTCCCAGGCGATGGTGCCGGCCCTTTCCGCAACCTCAGTCGCCGACACGGCCTGAGCCCCGTCGTGCCCGATAAGGGTGGCAATCGTGCCTGCTGCCGCTCCTGGGACGTCTGTTACATCCGCGAGGAACTGATCCATGCAAATCCGGCCGACAATCGGGCAGCGTCGGCCATTGACGATGACCTCACCGCCGTTGCCGAGGCTGCGTTTCCAGCCGTCGGCGTAGCCCACCGGAATGAGGGCGACGCGGGATGGCCGCGAGGCACGCCAGGTGAGGCCGTAACTCACGCCCTCGCCGGGACCTACATCAGCGACGCGGGCGACGCGGGCGCGGAGCGCGAGGATGGGCCGAAGGGGCGGACCAGGGGTGTTCGGCGGCAGCACGCCATGCAGGGCCAGACCGATGCGTACGCCAGAGTAGCGAAGTTCTTCCCGGCGGAGGGCCGTGGCCGAATTCGCGGTGTGGAGGTACGGGATCCATGGGAGCCGGTCGACCGCCGCGCGGAAGCGGGCGTGTTGTTCGTCGGCGAAGGCATCGTCGGCTTCATCGGCATTGGCCATGTGTGTGGTGAGGCCTTCGACTTCGATACCTGGAAGCTGACGAAGCGCTTCCGCGAGGTTCACCGCCGCATCGAGTGCGAGGCCGAAGCGGTGAAGGCCGGTATCGACTTTCACGTGAACTTTCGCAGTGATGCCGGCACGGCTGGCCGCTTCGGAGAGTGATTGGCCCAGGGCGAGCTCGTTGCAGGTGAGGGTCAGCCCGGAGCGAAGTGCGGGGACGGCATCTGCCGGAAAGGCATGCCCGAGGACGAGGATGCGGCGGGTCACGCCTGCCTGACGGAGCATGTAGCCCTCGTGTGGCCACACGACAGCAAAACGATCAACGCCGGCGGATTCCAGCGCGGGCGCCAGAATGGCAGCACCGGCACCGTAGGCGTTGGCTTTCACCACGGCGATGAGTTC
>JBATAT010000246.1:0-3179 GCA_049662005.1 Tepidiformaceae bacterium | reverse complement strand
GGAGGCACGCTCGCAGGCGAGCGTTCGCCAAGCGCATGCAGGTGCAGGAGCGTCGGGCCATCGCCTTCGCGAAGCGTGTGAAGCGCCAGCTTCACCCGGTTGTGAGGGATGAAAATCGTCATCCGAGGAACTCCAGCACCATCTCGGCGACGCGATCAGGGTGTTCGATATGGATGAAGTGGCCCGTGTTTTCGAACGGCACGAGCCGTCCACCCGGCGGCAGGTACGGCGCGAGCGCCTTATGGTTCGTTCCCCAGCCCATCTCTTCCTCCACGGTCGCGGTCAGGCCGAGCAGAGGCACCGCCATCGTCTTCAGCCGTTCGAGCGACCAATCGGGCCGCCACGGACCGAACCCCCCGAACCGGATCGCTGGGTCAAGCTTCCAGCGCCAGCCATCCGCATCTTTTCGGCCGCCGATACTCGCCAGGTAAAGCAGCCATTCATCGGAAAGCCGCGGATTCATGCGCTTTCGCCGCCGCGCGAGGTCTTGCAGCGTACCGGGCTTCCGGAACGTCGCGGCTGCGCTCCGCCGGTGGTCGAGCCACTGGGCGAGGTTCTCGCGGCTAAAGCGGCGCTGTTCGTGGTCCGAAACGTCGGGGTGCGGGTCTGGTGAAGGCAGCCCATCGATGACGACCATCTTCGACATCCGCAACGGCAGCGCCTCGGCGAGCTGCAGCATCATCCCCCCGCCCTTCGAATGCGCGATCACCGGTACCGGGTCGGGTGTCACCGAGTCGATCACCGAAAGCGCGTCGCGGACGTCCGCATCCCAGCTGTAGAGAGCCGCGCTGTCCGAATCGCCGTGGCCCCGGTGGTCCCACGAGATGACGCGCCAGCCGGCCGCCGCAAGTTTTGGGGCGAACACATCGAACGTTCCCGCGAAATCCGAACCACCATGCACGAGGAAGAGTGGCGGCGCATCAGCCTCACCCCATTCGCAGACAGCTATCCGGACGCCATAGGAATCGACCCACTGGTGGCGGTCCGGCCGAACAGCACCCGGGTAGGTAACGAAGGCCGAAGCATCGGCAACCAGACTGGTCATCGGACAGCCTCCAGGAACGTGGTTGTGGGTGGTGAGAACAGGTTTGGAGCGGGCGGCGGGAATCGAACCCGCGCCTCAACCTTGGAAGGGTCGCGCGCTACCATTACGCCACGCCCGCTCCTGGGTCCGGGTCATCGTTGATGCCCCGAATCGAAATCGTAGCAAATCCGTCCGTTTCGTTCTTCATCGTCCCGCCCGCTACCATCTCCTCATGTCGCAGATCCGGCGCGTCCTGCTCATTCAGCCACTCGCCGGTCCTCGCTGGCGAAGCATCAACGCCTATGCGTCGTCGCTCGCCGAAATGCTCCGCGAAGGCGGCATCGAAGTGGATGTCGCCGTGGCCCCGTGGTACAACCCGCCTTCGGTCGTCCGAGCGGTGCGCATTCGCTGGTCTCACCAGGTCCAGTTCCAGCGCGCCGCGGCTGGTGACTACGATGTCATCCACATCACGGACCACGCGCTCGCACACCACGCGAAGCGCCTCCGTCGGTTCGCGCCGGTGGTGGTTACCTGCCACGACCTCATGCCGTTCACCACGCCGGGCTACTACGAAACCGCCCGCGAGGCGAAGCTAAAACGCGCCTTCTTGCGGCACTCCATCGGCGCCCTCCGCCACTTCCCCGCGATCGCCGTCTCCGAATTCACACGGTCTGAAATGTTGGGCGAGCTCGACATCGATGGTTCGCCGGTTTCAGTCGTGCCGAACATCGTCAGGCCTGTCTTTCGCCCAATCGGCCGCATCGAAGCCGAGGGTGAACTCGCCCAAGTGGGAATCGTCCTTCCGCCCGGCTTCCGAGTCCTCAGCGTCGGCAACGACCGGGCATACAAGAACCTCCCCGCGCTTATCGAGGCTATGGGGCACCCATCGCTGGCTCACGCCGCCCTGGTTCGCGTCGGAGCATCCCTTACCGGCACAACGGAACGACTCGCTGAGCCGCTCCGCACGCGAAGGCGACTGTTCGAACTCGGCGACATCAGCGATGAACTCCTCGCCGACGTCTACGCTGCCTGCGATGTCCTCGCCCAACCCAGCCTCGCCGAAGGCTTCGGCCTTCCCGTCATCGAAGCGATGGCCTGCGGTCTTCCCGTCATCGCCTCGGATGGTGGAGCGTTGCCGGAGGTCGTCGGCGCTGCCGGTGTCGTTGTGCCCCTCGGGGGAGGCGATTTTCCGGCCCGGCTCGCGCGTGCAATCGGCGAGACTGCACTTCGGCGCGAGGAGTTCCGCGCCCTCGGGCTTGCGCGCGCCGCGATCTACTCGGCGGCGTCGGTACTTCCGCGCCTTCTTCGCGCCTACGAAGGTGCCGTCGCCACCACCTCTCCGGGGTAATCGCCCGAAACCGGAGACCATCTACCATTCAGCCCGTGGGGATTGCCACCGGCAGCCTGGTTTCGCTGATTTTCCGTGTTGGCGATGTGTTCATGTGGACGCTCATCGGCGTCCTCACCGCCCGCACCCTCTCGGTCGAAGAGCGCGGCGTCTATGCCACCGCAATCGTCCTTACCTCAGCAGTCGGAGGGATCTCAAGCTTCTCTTCGGCCACCGGCTACTTCGTCTCGAACCAGAAGCGCGACGCAGCGGAAGTCGCCGCGAACGCGCTGTCCATGGCCCTCCCCCTCGCGCTCATCATTGCGGCCATCGGGATTGGCGCCAGCTTCTTCGCAACCGGGTCCGATGCTCGCGTCGTCGTGCTCGCCACGCTCACAACCGCCCCGGCCCTTCTCCGGAACACGTCGCTCGGCGTCATCCTCGGCCAGAACTCGGTGGTGAAGTACAACATCGGCGGCGACATCGCCGTGATCCTGGGGCTCGTCTTCCTCAGCATCTGGGTCGGTATCCTCGATCACCGAACGGCACTCGGCGCTCTCCAGGCGTGGTGCCTCGCACAGTACCTCTCGCTCGTCCCGATAGCCTATTGGGGACGAAGTTGGCTGGCGTGGGCGCTCAGCCACCGGCCGAATTTCGACCTGATGAGGGGGATGGTCCGCTTTTCGGCCGTTACCGGCGTGGGCAGCATCGTCGGGATCCTGAACTACCGCGTCGACCAGCTCCTGGTTATCCGGCTCGATGGCAAGGAAGGCGCCGGCATCTATTCCTCCGCAATCGCGGTGGCCGAAGGGCTCTGGCTCTTTTCAT
>JBATAT010000245.1:0-13928 GCA_049662005.1 Tepidiformaceae bacterium | reverse complement strand
TCGTCGCCTGCAAGGAAAGGGTGACTTTCTGGTCACCCGGCCATCAATCGCCGCCCGAATGGCGCTGATGGACCGCAGCCTGCAGCGCTATTGTGGTCACGACACATCGTTGCCGGTTCATGGATGCCATCGGATGGGCAGCCCTCCGGCAAGTGGTGATTGGAGGAATCAAATGGTTTGGGCAGACAACATCGAAGATGTCACTGAAGACAACAAGACCTTCCGGACGGTGCTCTGGACGGGTGCACACAGCCAATTGACGGTCATGTCGATTGAGCCCGGCGACGACGTCGGCCTCGAAGTACACCCCGATAACGACCAGTTCTTCCGAATCGAAGAAGGCCGCGCCCAATTGAAGACTGGCCCGGCACGAGAGAACCTGTCCGACGTCGTGGACGTCATAGATGACTGGGCATTCATCGTCCCGGCTGGCACCTGGCACAACATCGTCAACACCGGCGACAAGCCACTGAAGCTCTACACGCTGTATTCACCGGCCGACCATCCAGCAGGTACGGTCCATAAGACGAAGGCCGATGCAGTGGCAGCCGAAGCGGCGCACTAAAGCACCGGGCCCCGGGAGTCGCGGGTTCCGTCCCGCGACTCCTTGCACAAGTGGCGCAGGCGCCCCAGCCGGTTCGCAAGCATGTGCGAACCGAAATTCGCTAGCCGAAGAGCGCGCGGAACTGGGCCATGTCGAAGTAGTCGCGCCAGGCGGTGATCTTGCCGTCGTGCAACTCAAACACGCCAACCACCCGCAGGCTGATCTCCTTGCCGTTCGCGATAAAGTGGTCGATGCGCTCGTTCATCACCACATCGCCGCTCGCAGCCTGGTTCAGCACCTCCCACCCGTTGCACGCCATCATCGCCTTCCACCCGGCGATCGTTTCCATAATCGCCTTCTTGCCGTTGATCGGTGCCATGGGGATGTTGTGGTAGACCGCGTCGTCGGTGAAGTACGCCCCAACGGTTTCGGGGTCGGGCGCGGCAACCTCGAATTCCTTCACGAAATTGTTCACGATGGTTTCGTTTGAGTCAGTCATGCGTCCCTCAGCGTCCAAATACAGGATTCGAAATCGGCTGCTATTTTGCTTCGCCAATCAGCTCCCTGCGCAGGAGCAACAGCCCGGTCGTCACCGCCCGGCGCTTCACCGCCGCCCGCCCCTGGTTCATCGTCATACTCAAGACGTGCTCGCCTTCTGGCGTCGCCACCGCGACGTGGACCGTTCCCGGCGGGATGCCGTCCTCCGGATCCGGACCAGCGACCCCGGTAATTCCAACGCCGAAGTCCGTCCCCGCCTTCCTCCGTGCCGCCTGGGCCATCGCCTTCGCCGTTTCCTGGCTGACCACACCGAACTCCCGGATAACGTCGGGCGACACTCCAAGGTCGATCTTTTGCTGCGTCGAATACGTCACGAATCCACCGAGGAAGTACTCGCTCGCTCCCGGAACGTCGGTCAACGTGCTCGAAAAGAGCCCGCCCGTGCAGGACTCCATTACCGCCAGCGTCGTTCGCCGTTCATGCATCTGATCGGCGACATAACCCTCCATCGTGTCCTCGTCACGACCCCAGATTGCCGATCCGAAGATGCGGTTCATCTCCTCTTCGATGGGCACAATCTTCTCCCACGCCTCTTCCCGAGTCCTCGCTTTCGCCCCAATGCGAAGATGCACGCCGTCCGCGCGCGCATAGGTCCCGATTCCGATCCCCTGGATTTCGTACAGCGGGTGGGCCATCTCATCGACGGTGCCCTCGCCGATCCCGGCCGTCTTAATCGTCCGGGTCACCAGGACTTCGCCATCGGAGCGCCGTTCGAGCTCGGGCTGCACTTCTTTTAGCCACATCCGTTCCATTTCGGGAGGGACGCCGGGCATACAGATGATGCTCTTGCCATCCCGTTCGACCCACCACCCCGGCGCCGTCCCCCGTGGGTTGTCGATGGCGCGGCAGCTTTCGATGAGCCACGCCTGTTTGATGTTCGATTCGGGCATTGGATAGCCACGGCCTCCGAACCATTGCCGCAGCCGGGTCTCCAGGTCCGGGTCGACATACGGAGTCTCCCCGAGGACTTTCGCGATGCCTTCACGCGTCATGTCATCTTCGGTCGGTCCAAGCCCTCCCGTACAGATGACGATGTCCGAGCGATTCCACGCCCGGTCGAACGTCTCGACGATCCGGCCCATGTTGTCGCCCACAACCGACTTGTAGTTGAGGTCGATGCCAAGCTCGGGTAGGCGCTGAGCGATGTAGGCGCTGTTCGTATCGATGATTTCCCCGAGAAGGATCTCGGTGCCGATGGCGATGATTTCTGCTTTCACGTGGCGAAGTGTAGAGAGCGCGGGCAATCGTGTGAATCGCGCTCGCACGTAGACTGGCTACTGTGGCGAAAACGAAGGCCCGCACGAAGGCGAAAAAACCTGCTGTTCCCGGTTCCCCGGCCAAGCTCCCGCCCCGGTGGGTGTCCGCCATTCGGGCCGTTCACCCGTTTCCATCGCTGGTTGTCACTGCCGTCACCATCGCGATGGCTTTTATTGTCGATTCGCAGCCGGCCCTGTCGGTCGCGCTGCCGCTCGGTCTCGGCATGCTCTGTTACCAGTTCGCCATCGGCCTCGCAAACGACCTCGTCGATGCAAGCGACGACGCCGCGAACAAGCCATGGAAGGCGATCCCGCGTGGCGTCATTCCACGGCGCACAGCAGTGGTTCTCGTCGCAGCCCTGGCCGGCGCCGGGATGCTCGTCACATCGGCCCTCCCGCTCTCTGCATGGCTCATCGGCATGGCTGGGCTCGCCTGTGGCCTTGCCTACGATGTCCAACTCAAGCGCACGCCACTCAGCTGGCTGCCCTTCGCGCTCGCCGTCCCGCTCATCCCGGTCTGGGTGTTCGTTGCGTTCGACCGCTGGGATGCACTGCTCTGGTGGGCGTTTCCACTCGGTGCGCTCCTCGGCCTCGCACTCCATCTCGCGAACCAGGCGCCGGATGTCCCGAAGGAGTCACAGATCCGTGGCCTGGCACACCGCCTTGGCACCGAACGTTCGGCGAACCTCGCGCTTGGCCTCGTCGGCATCGCAGGCATCGTCGCGTTCGTGGTCCTGCTCTTCGCCGGGGCGGCCACCCAGGCCATCCTCACAGCTGGCGCGGTCATGCTCGCCGGTGTCATGGCGCGGCGCGCCGTGCGGCTTTTCGGCGCCGACGGTCTCTTTGGACTGCTCGCCTCGACCGCGGCCGTCGTCGCGGTGCTCTTCGTCTCAGCGGTCGCGTAGCGGGCTGCAAGCCTGACTACCATGGCGTTGCACTGCCCTTCGCGGCTCAAATTCGTGCGAGTTCTCGCTGCATCTGGGACAGCCCCATCGGCCCAAGATTCAGGGCAGCGCGATGCCAGTCCTTCAGGCTGAACGAGTCTCCCTGGCGCGCCTTCGAGGCCTCGCGAGCCTCGATCCAGCAGCGTTCGCCGACCTTGTAGCTGATTGCCTGGCCCGGTGTGCCAAGGTAGCGAATCACTTCGCTCTTCATGAAATCGACCGGGAACTGCGACCGCTGCAGGCAGAACTCCTGGCCCAACTCCGCGTTCCAGGTCTCGCCCCCATGAAATGCTTCGGAGGCAGGAATCGCAAGCTCGAGATGCATACCGATGTCGACGATCACGCGCACGGCTCGCATCGCCTGGGCGCGGAGCATCCCGAGGTAGTAGTCGGGGTTGTCGAGATAGCCGAGTTCACCCATCAGCCGTTCGGCATAGAGCGCCCAGCCCTCGACGTAGCCCGAGGTGCCCCCCATGAGCCGCTGGAAGCGCGAGAGTTCGGCAGCGAGGTACTTCGCCGTCGCGCGCTCGAAATGGTGGCCCGGCACGCCTTCGTGGTACGCGATCGAGACTTCACCCCAGAGCGGAAACCGCGTCTTCCCGCCGGTCGGATACCACGTGCGCCCCGGTCGGCTGAAGTCCTCGCTCGGCCCCGTGTAATACATCGCCAGCGAACCGCCCGGCGGCGCGATCATCGCCTCGATCTTCTTCAACGGGTCGGGGATGTCGAAGTGGACGCCGGCCATTTCCTCAATCGTCCGGTCCTGGAGGTCCTGCATCCACTGCCGAAACTCTTCCACGCCGTCGATCGACCGGTTCGGGTCGGATTCGAGGAATGCCTTCGTCTCTTCGATCGATGCGCCGGGAAGGATCGTCTCGCAGGTTGCGCGCATCTCGCTTTCGATGCGATAGAGCTCCTCCCAACCCCAGCCGTAGGTCTCTTCAAGGTCCAGTTCGACCCCGTTGTAGACGCGCGACGAGAGTTGGTACAGCTCGCGGCCGACGCCGTCGCGCTCCACGGCCCGGTCCATGAACTTCTCCGAAAGGTACGAACTGAACTCCCGGTACGATTCGGCGGCCGCCTTCGCGCCCCGTTCGAGGTCGGCGCGCAACCCCGCGGAAGTGATGCCGGCGCCATCATAGCCATCCAGCAGCCCGTGGAAGAACGACGCCTCGCCGTCCGCACCGCCGTACGTCGCGGACTGCTTAATTGCCTGCGCTACCTGCCGCCGCGCGGTCGCCGAACCCTTGCGTAAGCCCTCTTCCAGGGTCACGCGGTAGCCCGCGATTCCGCCGGACACGAGATTCAACCGCGCGGCGATGTTGGTCCAGTCTTGTTCGGTCGCACGGGGCATGAGGTCGAATGCCATCCGCATCGTCGTTGCGGCGTTGCGGAAGCCGCTCAGCCGGTACTGGTCTCCCGCCGCGAGCATCGCCTCCCGCAGGACGAGCACGTCTTCCATCGCCTCTTTCGCTACCCGGTCGCGGTCGCCCGTGACAGGGGCGGTCGCCAGTTTAGCGAGCGTTTCCTGGCGCAGCTTCGATTGCGCGGCCAACCCTTCGGGCGAAAAGTCGGTCATTTCCGCGTCGTGCCCCTGGACGCCCATGCCGGTCGCACTGATCGGATCGAGCGCCGCAACCCGGTCGACGTAGTCGCTTGCGATGTCGTAGATGGCTGTCATTTCCGCCCCCCAAACGTGATTCGGATGAGGGTAGCACCTTGCCGTGAATGGCTCCGGCTGGCGCTACTCCCAGGGCAGGCCAGCGCTCAATCGCACGAAGTCGGCATAGAGGGTTGGATTCGTCGCCACTGTCTCTCGCGAGAAAATGGTCGCCTGGCTTCCTGCCCGGTCGAACACGACGCCTCCTGCCTCTCGAACCAGCGCAAGCCCAGCCGCAACGTCCCACGGCTGCAGGTCCGAATGGACGTAGATGTCCCATTTCGCCGCCGCCACATAGGCGAACCCAAGCGCTGCCGAACCACTGATTTTCAGCCCTTGCATGCCTGGCCAGAGGTGTGCGCCGAGTGCGAGTTGCCTCGCCGCGCGTTCGGCGTTGTACCCCAGGTCGATAGCGACCACCGAGTCGGCGATCGTTGCCGTGTCCGAAACGTTGATCCGGCGGCCATTCAGCGTGCAGCCTTCGCCCCGAACCGCGACGAAGGTGTCATTCAGCAGCGGATGTGTCGTCAGGCCGAGGACCGGGTCGCTTGCGAGGCAGAGGGCGAGATTGAATGCGAAGTGCGGGATCGCCTGCGAGAAGTTCTTCGTCCCGTCGAGTGGGTCCACCACCCACATCCAACCGTCCGAGCGGGTTTCGTTTGCCGTCTCTTCGCTGAGGATCGCGTGTTCCGGAAACTCCTCGCGGAGGATAGCCATCACGGCCTGCTCGGCCGCGAAATCGGTCTCGGTTACGATGTTGCCGCGGCCCTTAGTGCCCGCCAGCGAGGCATTTCCATAGCCGCGCCGGATCACGGCGTTGGCTGCCTCAGCGCACAGCGTCGCAACATCGACGGCGGTAGCGCCGGAGGCCCCGGTAGGAAGGTTCATCGCCCGGATGCTACCGTTCGCCTAGCCTTCGCGCATGGTCATCATCGTCGGTATCGACCTGGCATGGAGTGGTCGCCGGCCAACCGGCATTTGCCTTCTCGAAGTCAGCGACAGCTCCCAACAGCTGCTCGAGTTGTCTTGCTCCTCGCCTACGGCAGACGCCACGGCGATCCACGAAATACTCGACGTGCTCGGCCCCGATGTCGTCGCAGGCATCGATGGTCCGCTGGTCACCGGCCCGGACCGTCGCGCCGAAGCCGACCTCGCGCGTGCCTTCGGCCGCCAGGGCGTCTACGCCTATGCCGCCCGTCTTGATTTCCTCGAACGCCACGGCATCAGCGAAGGTCCGAGGCTCGGTGCGCTCCTCCGAACGAGCGGCTGGAACCTGGATCCTTTGGCCACTGAAGCCGGCGCGTCGGGCCGGCACGCCTTGGAGGTCTTCCCGCATGCCACCATCGTCAGCCTGCTGGGGGCGCCACGCGCGTTGAAGTACAAGAAGGGCACCCTGGCGGCTCGGCTCGGCCCCCTCACGGAGTTCCAGGCGATGCTCCGGGCCTACGCCGAACGTGACCTGCCCTGCCTGGTCGATGTGTCCGCCCGGGGAATCCTCAACGTGCCGATCGAGATGCAGTCCGGCGCCAGCCTCAAAGCGCTCGAAGACCAGCTCGATGCAATGGCCTGCGCGATTGCCGCTTTCCACGCGTGGAAGTTTGGCTCCGAGGGTGTGTCGATCTTCGGCGATGCCACCAACGGTTACATCGCCGTTCCGAAGCCGATCACATCTTCTCCGGCGCCGTCATCCCCATGATCCCGAGCACCCGCGCCAGGGCGATTCTTGCCGCCAGCACAAGACGCAGCCGCGCCCGCGAGAGCGCCGCATCGTCCGTGATTACCTTCAGCGAAGAGTCGTTCGCCTGCTTAAACGCATCGTTGAAGGCATGGAAGGCGTTCGCCAACGACATCGCGTAGTGGGGCAACTGTTGCGGTTCGAACGAAGTGGCAACCACCTCGATCACATCCGTCAGCCGCATCATCTCCCGCACAAGCGCGAGTTCCGATGGGTGCGTCAGCAGCGAAACATCGCCACCTTCTGGCGTGAGCCCCTGCTCCTTCGCGCGCTCCAGGATCGATGAGAGGCGGGCATGCGCATACTGCACATAAAACACCGGGTTCTCGCTCGATTGCTTCACCGCGAGGTCCATATCGAAATCCATCTGCGCGCCCGGCGAACGCAAGAGGAAGAAGAACCGCGCTGCGTCGGCTCCCACTTCGTCGATCAGTTCGTCGAGCGTGATGATCTCCCCGCTGCGCTTGGAAAGCCGGACGATTTCGCCGCCACGCTTCAGAGTGACCAACTGGTAGAGCAGCACGTGGAGCGCATCCGGGTCCGCGCCAACGGCCTTGGCAGCGGTCTTCAAGCGGCTCACATGGCCGTGATGGTCAGCTCCCCAGACATCGACCACGACGTCGAAACCCCGTTCCAGGAGCTTCTGCCAGTGATAGGCGATATCGCTCGCGTAGTACGTCGGGTGTCCGTCCGAACGAATGACCACGTTGTCCTTGTCCTCGCCGAGCTCGCTCGAGGAGAACCAGAGGGCTCCTTCGCGGTCGACCAGCAGGCCCTTTTCGCGAAGCAGGGCCATCGAGGTTTCGTATGCACCCTTTGGCTCGTACAACGATTTCTCGCTAAACCAGTGGTCGTAGTGGACACCGAAATTATCCAGCGACGTGCGAATGTTCCGGATCATCAGTTCGATGCCGAGGTCGCCGAGGCCCGGCGCTGTCGTGGCACCTTCGGGCTGGAGGAAGCTGTCGCCGGCCTCGTCTTTGATCTGTTGCGCGAGCTCGGTCATGTACTCGCCCGGGTACCCATCCTTCGGGATTTCCACCTGCCGCCCGAAGATCTGCTGGTAGCGCGCGTAGAGGGTGTCCGTGAACGTGTCGGCCTGGGTGCCCGCATCGTTCACGTAGTACTCGCGTTCCACTTCGTAGCCGGCCGCGCTCAAAGCGGAGGCAAGTGCATCGCCGATCGCCGCGCCCCGTCCGTTCCCCACATGCAGCGGCCCCGTCGGATTCGCCGAGACGAACTCCACCTGGGCTTTCTTGCCTTTGCCGATGTCCAGGTCGGCATAACCAGCGCCCTCGGCGATGACGTGCTCAACCTGCGCCTGCACGAATCCATTCGAAAGCCGCAGGTTGATAAAGCCCGGGGCGGCAACTTCGGCCGGTGCCAGCGTCTCGTTTTCCGGGATGTGTCGGGCAATCGCCGCTGCCACTTCCAGCGGCGGCTTCATCGCGCTCCTGGCGAGCCTCAAGGGCAGTGCCGTGGCAAAGTCGCCGTTCGTCGAATCCTTCGGACGTTCGACGATGGCGGGCGGCAGGGGCACATCCGGGAGTTCGCCCGCCGCGACGGCGCTCCTGGCGGCGGCTTCCACGAGGTCGGCGAGGTAGTGGCGGATTGTTCGGGTATCGGGCATTGAACGTACAGCGTACAGGTCAGATGTGAGATGGGAGAAGCGACAGGGCCCGCGGCTACCCTTCGCTGAACGGGAACCCGCCCGAATCCGCCAGCCTGGCGACGTCCCGCGCCGCCTGCTCGGCCATTCCAATCACACTCTCCGGGTAGCCGTACAGCTTCTGGTGGTCTTCGAACTCGTCCTGGTCCAGCAGTTCGATGCAACCGTTCGGCCGCACCGTCACGTCGAGGTCCAGGTCGATGTAGCCGATCTGCTGACCATCGAATGAGGGTGGGGTGGTCACGTTGCAGTACCAGAGCGCCAGGGGACAGCCGGGACGCGAAAGCCGGAAGACGTTGTACCAGCGGTCCCGCCAGAAGTAGACAAGCGAGTCGTACGGTGAGCGGAATTCACCCCGGCTCGTGTAGATCGGGGTTCGCGCCCGGTACGCCGCGACGAGCAGGTTTCCGTCGTCGGAGACTACCTGGAACGGCTGGATCCAGTGAGCCGTACCGTCGTATTTCGTGGCCCGCAAGAGCACGCGAGAGCCTGGTCGGGCAACAGGGGCGGGATGCGCGTCCATTCGCGGATGATACACACAGTGGCCGCTTAAGCCGGGCTGGTTACGTGAAGTTCGAAGAAAACCCTGCGCTCAGTCGACGATTATGGTCAGACCGGCAACCACTCCCGCGATGAGTGCGACGGCCGCGAGCAGGTAGCAATAAACAACCGCGCCCGTGCTGAATGTCATTTTCACATCCGAATGCATCGGAGCAGCGTTGGGGTCGATGTGGCCGTGGGCGTCGTGGCTATCTGCCATGGGAAGTGCTCCAGCAGGGTATGTGCTAATTCTCCCTCTCCGGCCCGTTGTGCGCACCGCGCGGCGAATCTGCGGTAGTCTCCACGCATGCAGCCGCCGCGCCGACGCAAACAACTCGTTACGAAAACCATCACCGTGCCAGCGAATCTGCAGCGCGCCTGCGATGACTTCAATGCGGGCAGGTTCTTCGAATCGCATGAACACATCGAGGAGATCTGGCAGTACGAATCCGGCGACCTGCGTGACTGCTACAAGGGGCTCATTCAGATCGCCGCCGCATTCGTTCATCTCTCCCGCGCGAACTTCTTCGGCACCGAGCGGCTGCTCCGTACCGCACTTGCCTACCTTGCGCCCTACCGCGCCGAGGGCGCCATGGGCTTCGATATTGAGCGCATCGCCTCGGCCGCTGAAGAAACCTACAACCAGGCAGTCGCGGCAGGTGATGCCGGTATTGCCTCGCTCGATATCGAGCAACGTCCGTTCTACGAATTCGATCCCGTAGCAATTGGCCGGGACGCGCTCAGGTGGGATGCCTGGGGCTTCGACGAACGAGGCAAGCCGCTGGAGATGGAGATCACCATCGCGGAATAGCGGACGTTCGCTGTAAAGCTGCGGTTGGTGAAGCTGCGGTTCGGGACGGGCGATCCGCCGGGTTGAACGGTTCACTTTCCTTGTTCACCCTTGAACGACAGTCTTTACGCAGGACGGCGCAGGTTCGGGCATCTCACCCGAATGGATGATTCGCACAGGCGTTTGGAGGACTAGTCTGAAGTCTTGTGCTTGGAGGTTCTGGGATGAGCGCTGAAAACTCGCCGTTCGGCGAAGTCGTTATCGAAGCCCGCGATGTCGTGAAGACGTACGACACCGGTCTCGTTCAGGTCCATGCCCTTCGCGGCGTCAATCTCAAGGTCCGCAAGGGCGAGATGCTCGCGATCATGGGCCCTTCCGGTTGTGGCAAGACCACGCTCCTCAACAGTCTTTCCGGCCTCGACGATTTCGATTCCGGACTCGTGACCATCAACGGCCAGGACATCAGCCGCATGCCTGATGACAAGAAGACCGAGTTTCGCGCCAGGGACATGGGCTTCGTTTTCCAGACCTACAACCTCTTGCCCGTCCTCACGGCGGCCGAAAACGTCGAACT
Organism: Tepidiformaceae bacterium; assembly: GCA_049662005.1. Classification (GTDB taxonomy): domain Bacteria; phylum Chloroflexota; class Dehalococcoidia; order Tepidiformales; family Tepidiformaceae; genus Amarobacter. The sequence goes on along the minus strand of JBATAT010000245.1, from coordinate 3,658 downwards.
CCCCCTCATCGTCTCGGGCACGCGCCCCAAGGAGGCCCGCGAGAAGGCGCTCATTTCGCTCGACCGTGTGAATCTCCGTGATCGGGCCAACCAGCGCCCTTCGCAACTTTCCGGCGGTCAACGTCAACGTGTCACCATTGCGCGCGCGCTCGTGAACCGCCCCGCAATCGTCTGGGCCGATGAACCAACCGGCGCCCTCGATTCCACCACCGCCACCGAGATCATGGACCTCATCGTCGAACTCAACACCGCCGACCACCAGACCTGTGTGATCGTCACCCACGACCCGAAAGTTGCCGCCCGCTGCCACCGCACCATCCACATGGCTGATGGCCACATCATCCGTGAGGACAGCCAGGCGACGATGGCCGCCGTCGCCAGTGGGCATTAGCGAGGAGCACAGTCCATGAACGAACTCTTTGGCGTTTCGATGAACCTGATCGCGGGCATCAGCGTGGTGATTACGGCCGCGATCCTGCTCTTCGTCGCCTACATCGCCTGGCGAAACCCCGTCATGTTCAAGCTCGGGTTGCGCAACATTCCCCGCCGCAAGGCCCAGACGGCCCTCATCGTTATCGGCCTCATGCTTTCGACACTCATCATGAGCGCGGCCTTCGGAACTGGAGACACTCTGACCACCTCGGTCACCTCCGAGGTCTATTCAATCCTCGGTCAATCGGATGAGTGGATATCCTGGGATGCCGAAAAACAGCCACGGCCGATCGAAGAACAGGTCATCCCGCTCGCAACCGTCGAGCAATGGCAGGCGGAATACGCCAACGACCCGGACATCGAGGCCATCGTCCCCCTCCAGCGCGAAACCTTCCCTATCCAGGACACGCGCTCAAAGCTTAACGAACCGGCCGCCCGGGTTGTGGGGTTCCGTGCGAAGGATGCCGAGGCGCTTGGCGGCCTTAAGGACCTCTCGGGCAAGCCGGTCACGCTTTCCGGTACCCAGATCGCCATCAACAAAGACCTCGCCGACGACATCGATGCCAGGGCCGGCGATACCGTTCTGCTGTACTACAAGGGCGAACCATCCGAATTCGAAGTCGTGGCGATCGTCCCCACGAGTGTGCTTTCCGGCGCAATTGATCCCAGTGCCAGCAACGGCGGCGCGATCGATTTCGCCGCCCTCGCCGAACTTACCGGGCGCGGACAGAACGCCGACGCGGTCATCATTTCCAACACTGGTGGCGTGAAAGGCGGCCTCAGCCGCTCCAGCGACGTCGTCGACAAGTTCGAAAAGACCCTCGATGGCACTCCCTACAAGGTGCAGGCGCTGAAGCACGACCTCGTCCGCTTCGCCGAACTCATCGGCAACGCGTTCACCACCATCTTCGTCGTCTTCGGGTTGTTCTCGATCTCCGCGGGCATCCTTCTCATCTTCCTGATCTTCGTGATGCTCGCTGCCGAACGGAAGCCGGAAATGGGCATGGCCCGTGCCGTCGGCGCCAAGCGCCGCCAGCTCGTCGAATCATTCCTCGCCGAAGGCATGGGCTACGACCTCGGCTCCGCCGTGGTCGGGCTCGTTGCCGGGATGGGGGTCACGTTCGCGATGGTCGCGGTCATCAAGGCCTTCGCGGGCGATAGTCTCGGACTGGACCTCGCAGTGACCTTTTCGGTGCGGAGCATGATTGTCGCCTTCTGCCTGGGCGTGATCGCAACCTTCATCGTCATCTTTATCTCGTCCTGGCGCGCGAGCCGCTTGAACATCACAGCCGCCATTCGAGACCTGCCCGAATCGAAACCAATCAACCCCGAAGCCGCGACCTGGCGCGGGTACTATCGGGCTGCAATCAACGGCATCGCCGCGCTGGCGCTACCCATCGGCTTCGCCTTCTTCCTCTTCGGCGCGCCTGGCCTGATCCTCGGCCTCCCGATGGTGCTGGTCGGGCTGGTCAGCCCCTGGGTCTACGCCCTTCGTGGTTCGAACACCGCCGCCCCGCGGGAACACCGCACCAGCGAAGGGCCGCCGCGCTGGCCGTGGATCCTGGGCGCCTGCATCCCCGTCCTGGGGTGGTTGTTCATCCTCGTGCCCTACGCCATCGCCATCGGCCTCACTGTCTTTGTTCGTGACCGCAAACCGGCCACATTGCCGAACTGGCTCCGGATCCTCGCCCTCGTCGTCTGGCCCGTGGCGCTGATCGCTGCACTGCTCCAGGAATGGCGTGTCGCCATCTCCTGGAGTGCGGCCGTCGCCGTGGGCTTCGGTATCGCCGGAATCGCAATGACCTACGGCGGCCTCGACCGCGATTCGGCCTTCCTCTTCCTTCTCGGGTTTTCACTCATCGCCCTCTGGGTCGCGGTCACCCTGCGCTACTTCGGTGTGGGCGAGCGCCTGGCGTTTACCACCATCAGTTTCGTCGTCCTCGCCATCTGGTATGCCCCGTCGAAGTGGATCGATCCGATCACCGGCGAACTCAACGGTGGCATCGAGATGTTCTTCCTCAGCGGCATGGTGATGGTTACCTGCGGCACCTTCATCATCATCTACAACGCCGACATCATCCTCCCCGCGATCGCCCGTCTTGGCTCGCGCTTCGGGCGGATCGTCCCCGCCCTGAAGACCGGCGTCGCTTATCCGCTCACATCCCGCTTCCGGACCGGTATGACGATGGCCATGATCGGCCTGATCATGTTCTCGCTCGTCATGATGGCGACCATCAACACGAACTTCGCTGCCCTCTTCCTCAACGCCGACACCAAGGGCGGCTACGACAACGTCATCGACGTCAACCCCAATAATCCAATCGATAACATCACCGAAGCAGTCGCCAGTTCGGGCGCCGATGCCAGCAAGATCGAGGCGACCGGAGAGCTGCGTACCGTCGGCCCGGATGAAGCCCAGGTCGAGAACAAAGACGGGTTCAAGAACGATGAGGACGACGCTGGAAAGAAGATCGTCACACCCTGGAGCCGCTACAACGTCTTCGGCGCCGATCAGGCGTTCCTCCAATCCAACAAGATTAAGATGAAGTTCCGCGCGGAAGGATACGACACCGACCGCGCCGTCTGGGACGCGCTCGAAAAGGATCCAACCCTCGCGGTCATCCCTGCCGGCCTCACCGTTGCCCCGCAGGGTTTCGGCGCCGCGACGAGCAACCTTCTCCGTCTCAACCCGCTCGATGACGATTTCAAGCCGTTCACGCTCAAGCTGCGCGATCCCGGCACGGGCAATGAGGCAACCGTCACGGTCATCGGGCAGGTCAAAGAATCGGGCGACACGTTCTTCGGGCTCGGAGATCCAAATGGGTTGAGTGGCATCGTCACATCGAAGGCGACAGTCCTCGATGTCTTTCCCCAGTCCAAGGGCCAACGCTACTTCCTGAAGCTCAAGCCCGGCACCGATGCGAAGGCCTATGCCAAGACGATCGAAGCCGGCCTCGTCCAGGCCTCGGCGGATTCGCTCCAGGACCTCCTCGATAAGCAGCAGGCCATCCAGAACGGCTTCTTGCTTGTCTTCCAGGGCTTCATGGGTCTTGGGCTTATCGTTGGTATCGCCGCCCTCGCAGTAATCGCCTCACGCGCGGTTGTCGAACGCCGCCAGCAAATTGGCATGCTCCGTGCGATTGGCTACCAGCGCAGTATGGTCGCACTCAGCTTCCTCTTCGAATCCGGGTTCATCGCACTGTCCGGGATCTTCCTCGGACTGAGC
>JBATAT010000244.1:0-1999 GCA_049662005.1 Tepidiformaceae bacterium | reverse complement strand
CGGTCTTCGACGCTGGCTGCGATCAACACGCGAGTCTTGCCGAATTCCACCATGCAGCTGCCTTCCGCATGGTCGAGAACGTTCGTCGTTAGCTTCACCGGCCGCAGCGCGTTCGCCGCGCGGCCATCAATTCGATTCGCCAAGTGGTTGCTCCAGTACGCATCGGGCATTGGCCCGGCTCTTAACCGTATTCGCGCCGGAGTTCGTGCGCAAAGCTAACGTTCCGTCGAAACCGTCAGCCGCTTGCCGTCGGAACGAACCTCAACCCGTCCGGAAACGTCCGTGCGGTAGACGGGCGTATCCCCAAGCGCCGCCAGTGTATTGGCATGCGGATGCCCGTACGGGTTGCCGGCGCCTACGGAGATGACGGCAACCGCCGGATTCACCTCGTCGAAAACCCACGATGGCGTCGTCTTCGAACCATGGTGTGGCACCTTCAACACGTCCGCATGCAAGGCCGCTTGCCCACCCAATGCCTCAAACACCGGGCCTTCGGCGTCACCGGTGAATAAGAACGACGTGCTTCCGAACGTCACCCGAATCACGAGTGAGGCATCGTTTGGGTTCTCGACCGGTGCATTTGTGAGCGGCCAGAGCACCTCGAAATGGACGCCGTCCACCTCGAAGTGCTCGCCCTGGACAAGCGGCGATCGGTGCACTGAACGGTCCACAAACACACCGAACGTCAGAAGCGATGCATCCTCGCCGTTGTCTCCTGTCGTGGCCACGCGCATCCGTGCGAGCACCTCGGGAAGGCCGCCGATGTGGTCCTCCTGTGGGTGGCTCGCAATGACCATGTCGATGCTCCGGTCCCAGTGCGGCATGACCTCGCCGAGCTCTCGAACCACCCCCAGCCCACTCGCTCCGCCGTCGATCAGAACCTGGCGCCCGTGGGGCGTGATGACCAGGGCGGAATCTCCCTGGCCGACGTCGAGGAACTCAACCACCAACTCGCCTGGTCCGGAACGAGGCAAGAGGGTGATGGGAACAAACGCGAGAGCCGTGGCCCCGAGCGACCCCGCCAGGAGGAGTCGCGTGCTCATCGCTCGTCGCGTTCGCAGCACCGCCGATTCCTCGTGACCCTGCGGCTGGTAGCGGTAGGCAACCAGTCCCAGCGCGGCGACCACTGCGGACGCGGCGATCGCCGGGACGGTCGCCCTGCCCGGCGTTTCGATAGCAGCCCAGGAAGGTCGCCCGAACGTCTGCGCAGCCTCGCGTATGAACGCCAGCGGGTAGTAACCGAAGATGCCGGCGATCTCGCCGAGATCCCGAGAGACGAGCCCCAGGACGGACGTTGCGATGCTTCCCCAGAACGCGAGGACGAAGACCGGCTCAACCAGCACATTGGCGAACGGCGAGACCAGTGAGATCTCGCCGAACGTCACCCACATGATCGGAGCGGTCGAGACGCTGGCCGCCAGCGTCAGTGCAGTGACCTCACACAGCCAAACAGGCGCCGGAACGTGAATTTTCGCTGTCCCCGCGAGGAGCCAGTGAGTGACCCAGGGCGAAAGCGTTATCAGCCCGGCCGTTGCTGTCGCGCTCAGCTGGAAGCCGGCATCGAGAGCAAGGCCCGGCGAGATGGCCGACATCGCGATCACCGCCGCGGACAACGCGGGCAGTCCCGACTGCGGCCTGCCGATCGCCGAACCCCCAAGCAGAACGCCCGCCATCACCCCCGAGCGCAACACGCTCGGCGATAGGCCTGCCGCGCAGAGGTAGCAGGCCAGGGTGAAGGCGGCTGGAATCCACGCCCACCGCCGGCCGATGGACCGGATTGCCAGGAAGTAGGTGAGAGCCACGACGAGGATGACGTTCGACCCGGAAACGGCGACGAGGTGCCGCAGCCCGGCCCGGTTGTACTCGTCCTTCGATTCGCGGGAGAGGCCGTCGTCACGTCCGTAAGCGATTCCCGCGGCCAGCGACGCCTCGGGTTCGGGAAGCGAGCGTTGCAGCGACCGGTCGAGCCCGAGCCTTGCGCTCGTCAACCATCGCTGTA
>JBATAT010000243.1:0-2101 GCA_049662005.1 Tepidiformaceae bacterium | reverse complement strand
ATGCATGAGCGTCAGCCCCCAGAAGGCTTCGCCGGTGGCGTACTTCGAACGGTCATCGGGGACGGGAGCAGCGGTGGACGGGTCCCAGCGGTTGAGGAATGCGCCGTCATCGAGTTGCAGCGCAAGCAAGCCACGAGCGACCTCGCGTGACAGCTCGTCGAACCTCGGTTCGTTGGTCGCGACGCGCCTCTGCATCAATGCATCCAGCATCAGGGCACTCGCTCCGAGCTGGACGGCGCCGTCATCGGGGTTTTGGAAGGCCGCCCAGTCGTCATGCCGGTAGAGGTGGTCGATCATGTACTGCATGCCATGGTCGGCCGCTGCCAGCACCGAAAGGTCGCCGGCCGCTGCCAGCTGGTAGAGCGACATGGTCACTCCAGCATGACGAACCACGTTGTAGCCACCGGGTTCCCGGTTTGCTTTGCGGTCGTATTCATACACGTACGTACCATCGGCATTCTGCGCGCGCTCGATCCATCCTGCGGATTCACGGGCAGCGAAGATTGCCGATTCGGGCGTAACGGGCGGGCAATAGTACGGCATAAGCAATGTCCCGCGGATGACGGCGGCGCCGACCAGCCAGAAAGAAAGGGTGAATAGGAGGCCCCGTTTCATCTTGGGCCGAACCATACGGGCTCTCCGGTACAGGGAATAGAATCCTTTCGGCGACACCGATAGACTCATTTCGTGGATGAATCCCAAAGGCTCCAACAGTTGCGCGCTATTTGCCTGGCGCTTCCCGAAGTCACCGAGCGGATGAGCCACGGAGAACCAACCTGGTTCATTCGCGACAAGAAGACGTTCGTCATGTTCTCGAACCGCCACCACGGGGGTGAGTTTGGCTTCTGGTGCGCTGCGCCGTTCGGCGCCCAGGATGCGATGACTGCCGCCGCGCCCGACCGGTTCTTTCGACCGCCATACGTTGGCCACCGTGGTTGGATTGGGGTCCGGCTCGACATGGCCGACCAGGATTGGGTTGAAGTCGAGCAAATAGTCCGGGACGCCTACCGGGAGATTGCCCCAGCCAAGCTCGCAGCACTGGTCTGACCCAGGCCGACGGCAAGCTGGCCGGTCGACTATTATTTGCGGATGGCCACGGACCAGATCGAAGTCGAATGGCAATACGCAGCGCTCGATACCCGGCCTGTCGTGCGGTGGCTGCAGACATCGCTGCCGGCTGGATTCGAACTGGAGCGGGTTGGGTTCAAGGAACTCGAAGACACCTACTTCGATACTGACGACTGGCGGCTGAATCGCGCCGGATACACCTGCCGCATCCGGAGCAAAGGCGATTCTAGCGAACTGACGCTGAAATCGATGGCGGAATCGAGTGGGGGCATGCGTTCGCGGCGCGAGCTGACCGAGGTACTCGAATCACCTTCGGTCCGCCCCACGGAGGCGCCAGGCCAGTGCGGAGCGATCATCCGAGCGGTGGCAGGGCGCTCACCGGTGGAGGCACAGTTCCGGCTTGAGACACATCGCGAGGTGTTCAACCTGAGCGATGCCGAAGGACTGCTCGCTGAGATCGCGGTGGATGAGACCTCTATCCCGGTGGGCGAGGACCGCCCGGTCCGCCTCTCGCGAGTGGAGATTGAGGTTGACGCGGCGGCAGTCGAACGGGCGCGCGCGTTCGTGGCAGCGATGGTGTCGGCGAACCACCTGACCGAGGCAGGGACATCGAAATTCGAGGCGGCGCTGATCGCGACCGGCAAATCCGTACCAACCCGAAACGGGAAATTCGGGGCGACCACAGTTTCGCCAGAGATGACCGCGGGCGAAGTTGCCTACGCAGTCCTGCGAAAACAGTTCGGGGTACTGGAGGAGAACGAACCGGGAACGCGGCTCGGCGAGGACATCGAAGCGCTTCACGACATGCGGGTTGCAACCCGCCGCATGCGGGCCGCGCTGGCTGCGTTCCGGCCAGTGCTCACGCCGCGGATGTTGCGCTTTCGGGACCAGTTCGGGTGGGTTGCTTCCGCGCTGGGAGAGGTGCGCGACCTCGATGTACAACTCGAACGAATGCACGAATGGCGAGCTAACTTCCCCGCGGAACGCGCGGCAGCGCTGGAGGGGGTCGAGGAGGTTCTGAACGCCCGCCGGA
>JBATAT010000242.1:0-2672 GCA_049662005.1 Tepidiformaceae bacterium | reverse complement strand
ATTTCGCCGCCTCCAACACTGCCGAACCGTCCTCTTGCGAGAGGGCAACGACCGGGATGTCGGCCGATGTCGTCAGGTTTCCGCTGAAGGGGCCAGGCTTGTTGTTCACAATGATGAGCCCGCTGGCACCCGCATTCTTCACGTTTCGGTACTTGTCGATGAAGTTGAGCGTCCCGCGGTCTGCGACGGCAACCTTGCCTTTGAGGTCTTTCCCCGCGATACCGGCCTCGTCGGCCAGCCCGACATAGACTGCTTCCGCCTCCACGTTGCCCCCGGAGCTGCCAGCGAGCGTCAGTGAGGCGACGGTGTTGCCTCCAACCGTCACTTCGCCCACGCGGAAGCGGTCGCCGTCGAACTCAAAGCTCATGATCTCGGTGGTGTACCCGTACGAACGAAAGCGATCGGCGATGAATTCGGCGGCGCGCGCTTCGGCCGCCGAACCGGACACGCGCGGCTCTTTCGCCAGTTCTTGCAGAATCGCCAGTGCGCGTTGGCCATCATGTTCCGCTGGGCCTGTCGCTGCCCCCGTTGGCCCGAAGATACCCGGTGTTGCGGCGGGGCTGGGTTCGACCGGGGAAGGGCCCGCTGTTGCGGGATGCGTTGGGCCGGCGATGTCCCGGCTGGCTGTCGGCGCCGCCTCGCCGCCGCACCCCTGGACGAACAGGACACCAAGCGAAACTGCTACCAGTGCCAGCGAAACGAAAAATACCGCGAGAAACGTTCGGCGCATTCAAGCGAATGTACGGTGCGCACCGGTTAACCGCGCGAAAACAGGCTACTTCCGCCTGAACCGGCCCTTGATGCTGCCATCGTGCGGGCGATCATCGATGTAGCGGTCGCGCCAGTAGATCCCTTGCGAACGCGTCGCGGGCGTCACGGCCCGGTTCGTCCTTCGAAAGGACCAGATAAACGCGGCGATAAAGAGTACAACTCCGGCGAACGCCACCCAGATAGCTGGCGGCCAGGCGCCCGAAACAAGGAGACCGCCGAAGACGAGGCCAGCGCCGGTAAACAGGAGGTTGGTCGGTGTCAGGTTCGGCAAGGCGTTCGGGCGGGCAGTTCGAACCCGTTCTGCTTTCGCCTTCTGCTTGCGCTTCTGGGTGATGGAAATCGGCGCTGCTCCGGGCTTGCCGCTCGCATCCGGGACACCGTCGTCCAGCTTCGCCAGGATCTCTTCGATTTCGCGTTCGAACTTGTCGACCATTGCCCTCTCACACTAGGCGATCCACCATCGATCGTCGATAGCTTTCTTCCTTCTTTTACGACTGCCTAACCGGTTGAGATTACCCCAAGGGTGGACGCCTCACGCAGGCAAGATAGAATTCGCGCCGCAACCACCAAATGGACGGAGGCAAAACGTGACACAGGAATATGTCCAGGCCGAGGAAAACCCCAACTATATCGTCGCACTCTGCGATGACCTTGAAGACCGCCTCGAACGGGCGAACTACACCTACACCTCAGCCCGAAAGCCGCCGCTTCCACGTGCCCGCCCGATCATCATCGGCAACGCGACCCTCACACCGATCTTCGACCGGGTGCTGGGCCACAACCACCTCATCAAAGGCCGATATGAGCCCGGCACGGTTTCCGCGCTTCATACGCACGATGCGGATCAGTTCCTCATCATCATCAGCGGTGCCGGCCAGGTGCGATCGCGAACGAAATCCTACGATCTCACGCCCGGTATGGTCGTCTGGATCCCGGCACGCACCGCCCACGTCCATGCTTCTACTGATAAAGAAGCGCTGGAGTTCATTTTCATCACCGCTACCGGCCATTCCAGCGATCTCGTTGACTAATCGCATTCCAAACCTTCGAGTGAAGGACTGAAAGGATTCCCCATGTTTAAAGGTGTCGATCACGTCGTAATCGCCGTCAAGGATCTCGATGCAGCCGTTGCTCGCTACGAAACCATCTACGGCAACAGCGTCAGCGACCGCAGCGAGGCGCCCGCCGCTGGCATGGCCATGGCTTTTTTCCGCTTTGGCGATTCCTACATCGAACTCGTTTCGGCTACCGGCGACCAGGGCCCAATCGCGAAACGGCTTTCCGAGCAGGGCGAGGGCGTACATCTCGTGGCCATGAACGTCGATGACATCGATGCCACGCTGACAAAGCTGCGCGATGGCGGCATCCGTCTCGTCGGTGACCCGGGACCGGGCAACCCGGTAAAGGGCCAGGTGTTTATCCACCCGTCGATGACTGGCGGCGTGCTCACCCAGATCGTCCAGCGATAGCCGTTCCGAATCTCGCATCCCCTGGGGTTGCGAGGTCGGTAGCTCCCGGGTGACGATGAGAAGGCAGGAGTATCCATGCCCTTCGATCCGCCGGTGGCCACCTACCGGCTGCAACTGCATCCGAGCTTTCCTTTCGCGTCGGCGGTTCAGGTTGTCCCCTACCTGCGCCAGCTCGGGATTTCGCACGTTTACCTGTCCCCTATCTGGGCCGCCACGCCGGGCAGTACCCACGGCTACGACGTTGTCGACCACGCGCGCATAAACGAAGAGCTTGGCGGCCTCGCGGGCTTCTATGCGCTCGCCCAGGCCGTCCGCGACCAGGGGATGCAATTGATCCTGGATATCGTTCCGAATCACGTCGGCATTGCTCACCACCCCTGGTGGCGCGACGTCCTCCGCTACGGCCCGCATTCCCAGTTCGCGCCGTACTTC
>JBATAT010000241.1:0-13534 GCA_049662005.1 Tepidiformaceae bacterium | reverse complement strand
CGCGAGATAACGAACGAAATCCTCGATGAGATCGCTACGAAGGGTTCATGTGACTTCGTAACCGATGTCGCCGCCCAGCTTCCATTGGCGGTGATTTGCGGCATGGCGGGCCTCGAGAAGAAGGACTGGCCGATGATGTTCGAGCTAACGAACAGCGTCCTCGGTTCGAGCGATCCTGAGTACCAGACGGAAGTCCCCGAGGATCAGCGGGGATCGCCGGAGGCCGCCGCGAAGACGGGCGCCATCGGCCGGATGAAAATGATCCAGTTCTTCGCTGATGTGCTTGCTGATCGCCGGGCGAATCCACGCGAAGGCGACCTCGTCAGCATCCTGCTGGAGTCCGAAGTGGACGGCGAAAAACTGAGCGAAGGGGACATTCTAGCGTTCTGCTTCCTCCTCATCCTCGCCGGGAACGAAACCACGCGGAACGCGATCTCGGGCGGGCTCCAGGTCCTTTGTGAGAACCCAGCCGAGAAGCAGAAGCTCCTGAGCAACATGAGCCTGATGGAATCCGCGGTCGAAGAGATCTGCCGTTGGACTTCGCCGCTGCACCATATGTCGCGCACGGTGACCCAGGATGTGGAGGTTGGCGGCAAGCAGATGAAGGCTGGCGACCGGGTGATCATGTGGTATCTCTCGGTAAACCGCGACGAAGATGTGTTCACTGACCCCTACCGGTTCGATATCGAGCGGAGCCCGAACGAACACCTGGCATTCGGCATCGGCGAACACTTCTGCCTCGGCGCGGGATTCGCGCGCAAGGAACTCAAGGTGATGTTCGAGGAACTGTTCCGGCGGTTCCCAGATATCGAACTGGCCGGGGAACCGGAACGGCTCCGTTCGAACTTCATCAACGGGGTCAAGCACATGCCGGTGAAGTTCACCCCGGAGCGCTGAGCAGCACCCCAGCGACCTGGGTTCGAGGGTTCTGAGCATGGCCAAGGAATCTCTGCCACCAATGGGGTTTCAACTGTTAGTGGGATTCGATATCCCCGAACGTGGCGATGGGTTCAGCCGGGCGCGCGTGACTCTAACCGAGGACCACATGAACCCGCACGGCGTCTGTCACGGCGGCGTCCTCTACTCGTTGGCGGACACCGGAATGGGCGCGGCCGTGTATTCGCGCCTGGCAGAGAACGAATCCTGCGCCACGATTGAAGTGAAGATGGTCTACATGGCGAGTGTGCGAGCGGGCGCGCTTATCGATTGCGAAAGCAGGCTGATCCACAAGGGCAAACGAATCGCGGTACTTGAATCCGAGGTGAAATCGGGCGAACGACTGGTCGCCAAGGCCCTCGGTACTTTTGCGATCTTCGAGGCGTGAGTTCGTTCCGGGAGCGGGCACGCAGCGCGACACAGGCGACCCGCCACGCGCCAACCGCATTTGTTATCGTTTTGTGATGTGGCGCGCGGGCGCGTTATGTGACTGATCGCGTTAACGGCCGAAGCTAACCGGGATGTACTGGACGGTTCTCCTCGCTGCGGTCGCGCTCCTGTTCCTCGGTGGGGCCTGCACGCCATCGTTGGCTCAATCGGAAATCCCGATTACCGGCGGCGGGGCAGCCACGTCGCCGACCGCGGCCGTCCCGCCTGAACCGATGTCGCCTGTGAAGCAGGCCGAAGCGATCATCGGCGCGCGGTTTCAGGGCCTCGGCTGGATCGAGTCAATTGTGACGGTGCAGTACCAGGACAAGATCATCCGGCTCACGATGCAGCGAGACACGTTCACACTCGGCAATCTCGAAGCGTACACAAGAATGTGCCAGGCGCTGACTGAGCTGATCGGGACCGACGGGGCGACCGGTGAGATCTTGGCCATCCAGACCTTCCGTGCGGACGGAAGCCCGGTGGTTTCAGGCACAGTGAATGGTGAACCCTGCACCCCATCAACCGGGTAATCTATTTCGGCTTTCGGAAGAGTCCCTCCTGGGCGACGCTCGCGATGCGTTCCCCAGCACGGCTGTACATCCCCGCAAAGATCAGCCCTCGGGCCGAGTGAGCGGCGGGGCTTTCGCTTGTATAGAGGACCCAGTCATCGAACTTGGGCGGACGATGGAACCACATCGCGTGGTCCAGGCTGGCCGATGAACCGCCGGGCATCCAGATGCCGTAGTGGTGGGCGACGGTCGCGACGAGGCCACTGTCGCTGAGATAGACGAGCGCGGCCGCGTGGAGGAGGGGGTCATCGGGGAGAGCGCCGATCATCCGGCCCCAGACCATCCTCGATGGCAAGCGACCATCGTTGTCGGATTCTTTTGTTGGTTGGCTGGCGGCGCGAAGATCGATCGGGTTGTTCCAACGCCGGGACATTCGCGATGTCATCGCAGCTGTGGCTTCGGCCATGCGCGGTTCGGCGATCGTTAGCCACCACGGCTGGCAATCCTCCGGAGGAGGTGCATCTGGCATCGGCGCCTGGTGCGACACGCCATCTTCCGGCGCGACGAAGCTGACCGAGGTTTCAAAGATCGTGTGACCGCCCTGGCGGGCAGTGACCCGGCGAGTGAGGAAGTTCCGGCCTTCGCGAATACGCTCGACCGAGTAGTCGATGGGCTCCTTCGATTGTCCAGCGCGCAAGAAGTAGGCGTGCAGCGAGTGGGGATTGCCGAAACTCACTGTTCGGCCGGCGGCGACCAGTGATTGGGCGAGAACGAGACCACCAAAGAGGCGGCCCTCCTGCTGATCCACGTCTCCGCGGAAGTTGTCGTAGTCGGTGGGGCGAACGTCGATCTGGCGAACCCAGTCGGCCATGGCCTCCTGGGGTGTGAGCTGCGATTCTGGCTGTGTCATACCGCAAAGCGTACGAAAGCGCGCCTTCTCAGTCGCGGGGCGAGCGAACGACGATGAAACGGAGTTGGCGATCGTGTCCGGCCCGTGGAGAATGCCGCGGTAAGGAACCGGAGGAACTCTCTCATGACTCTCGCGATCCAGTGCGGCACGCTCATCGATGGCAGCGGACGTGACCCGATTCGCAATGCGGTGGTACTCGTCGAGGGCACGACAATCACCGAGGTTCGGGAGGGCGGCGAGATGCCGCGCGGCGCCGAGGTAATCGACGCTTCGGGGTTGACGGTGATGCCCGGGATGATCGACTGCCACGTTCACCTCACCTCGAGTCCACCAAAAACGATGGAACAGCGGCTTGGGACGCCGTTCAGCCTCTCGATCGCGGAGGCACTGACGAATGCACGGAAAACGCTCGATGCGGGGATCACGAGCGTGCGCGATGCCGGCGGGACGCCGCGCGGTGTGAAGATGGCGATCGAGCAAGGGCTCTTCCCTGGCCCGCGCATGCGGGTCGCGATCAGCGCGATCAGCCAGACCGGTGGGCACGGCGATTCGACGATGCTCAATGGCGTCCGCATCCGCGTTCCGAACGCCGAGATCCCGGACAACCTTGTCGATGGGCCGGAAGGCGCTCGCAAGACCACGCGGGAGATCCTTCGCGCCGGCGCCGACCAGGTGAAGATCATGACGAGCGGCGGAGTCCTCTCGCCGAACGACGAACCGGGCGCGACCGGGATGACGCGCGAAGAGATTGCCGCGGTGGTGTCTGAAGCGCACGCAGCACACAAGACCGTGATGTCGCATGCACAGGCGACGCAGGGCATCCTGAACGCCGTCCTCGAGGGCGTCGAATCGATCGAGCACGGCATCTATTTGGACGAGCAGACGGTGACCGAGATGAAGGCGAGGGGCACCTACCTGGTGGCGACGCTGGTGGCGCCCGTCTGGGTTTTGCGGCTGGCTGAGCGCAATCCTGGTTCGGTTCCGGCCTACGCCGTACGCAAATCGAAGGAAGTCATCCAGGCGCACCAGGCAAGCTTCCGCTACGCGTTCGAGCAGGGTGTACGCATCGCGATGGGCACCGACACGGGAGTTGGGCCACATGGCACGAACGCCGAGGAACTCGAACTTATGGTAAAGCATGGTGGGCTGACACCGATGCAGGCGATTGTGGCAACGACCGCGACCGCGGCAGCCTGCGCCCGCCTCGACAACGTCACTGGCTCGGTTGTTGCCGGACTGCGTGCCGACCTCATCGCCGTCGACGGCGACCCTCTCGGGGACATCACGCTTCTCCAGGATGCGGCAAAGCTGCGGCTCATCATGAAGGACGGCGTGGTGCACAAGGACGAGACGCAGGCGTTAGCGCGTCCTGATCGAGCCGCAGGGGAAAGCAGTTCAGCGATGTAGCACGTGAGCGGTCACTGCACTAAAGAACCATGGAATTGCTTCGATAATCTTGGAGGACGCTCGGGATGGCGGGCCGCGGGCAGGGGATGGCGTTATGAACAGCGGCGACCGGCGAGCTCATCCGCGCTACCCTGCGTGGTTCCCAATCAACGTCCGGATCGACGGCGAACAGGATGCTCGGCCGGGGATGTTATGTGATGTGTCCCTCGGCGGGGCGCTGGTATGGGGCTTCTGGCGAGACCCGTCCGGAACCGAAGCGAAGCTTGAGGTGACATTCCGGTCGGCTTCGTTCGAACTGCCCGCGACGGTTGTCTCGGTCGAACGGCAGTGGGACACGGTCGTGCTTCACCTCCAGTTTCCTGCCGGGTTGATCGAGGGCTCACCGAGGCTGCAGGAACTCATCGGGGAGTTGCGAGCGCACTTCGAGGCGTACCAGGTGTACCTCGCGCATCGTGCCGACGACGACCCCGCGCTGGGGCGAACCGCCACCCAGTACCCGGGAGAACGCGCGAGCGCCTGACCAGGGCTGCGGACGCGTGGGTTGTGGCGTATCGTCCGTGCCACACACGGAGGATTGACCAGATGCCAGCAGCCGAACTCGTCGCCAACCGCCCCGAGGAACTGGGAATCGACAGCGAACGACTTGAAGTGCTCTTTCAACGGGCAAAGCGCGATGTCGATGATGGCACTCTCAAGAGCGCGCAGGTTGCGATCGCACGGCACGGGAAGTTGGCCGGCGTTCGGACGTTCGGCACAGTGCAGCACGATGGCGTCGAGGCAGAAGTACCAGCAACGAACGAGACGCTGTACACGATCTTCAGCTGCACGAAGGCGATTGTTGGCTCGGCGGTCTGGACGGTCTGCGAAGACGGGCTGCTCAAGATCGAGGAGAAGGTCGCCGACATCATCCCGGAGTTCGGGACGAACGGAAAAGAGAGCATCACTGTCGAGCAGGTGATGCTCCACATCGGTGGTTTCCCGCTCGCGCCATTCGCCCCGACAGACTTCGACAATCGCGAGCGCCGGCTTTCGCGGTTCGCGCAGTGGCGGCTGAACTGGGAGCCGGGGACGAAATTCGAATACCACGCGAGCAGCGCGCACTGGGTGCTCGCGGAGATCATCGAGCGGCGCACTGGTAAAGGGTTTCGCCAGTACATCCGCGAGCGAATCCTTGACCCGATGGGCTTGAGCGACTTCTACATCGGGCTGCCGGCTGGCGAAAACGCGAGAGTGGCGGATGTCCGCCACATCGTCCCGCCGACGCCACCGCCCGGCGGCTGGGGCGAGGTGACCCCGGACGCGATCAAGAGCTTCAACCGGCCCGAGATTCGGGCGGCGGGGGTGCCCGGAGGAGGCGGTGTGGCGGGGGCGGCACAGCTCGCACTGTTTTACCAGCCGCTGATCAACGGCGGCACGACCGCGGACGGTACACGGATACTGAAGGCCGAAACGATTGAATGGGCGACGAAAGTCCGCACCAAGGATTTCCATCGGGACCTGATCTTCAACCAGCCGGTGAACCGCGCGCTGACCGTGGTGGTGGCGGGCGATGACGGCCTGGCCTTCCAGCGCGGGTTCGGGCGAAACAGCTCGCCGAGGGCATTCGGGCACGGCGGAGCAGGTGGCCAGATCGGTTGGGGAGACCCGGAGACCGGCGTTTCGGTCGGCTATTGCACCGATGGTTTCGTCGACGATCTGACGATGGGCCGGCGAGGGTTAGCGATCAGCAGCCTGGCGGGACAAGTCCTGGCGTAGGCCTGACGGCCCAAGGCCGTAGCCAACCTCGGTCGCCCGGCTCCGATTTGCGGCCCGGGCCGCGATGGCAAACGATCCACGCCGCGTCGGTGCAGGCCTGCTGTTAGCTGAATCCCTGGGCGAGGGAGAGCACGTTTTCTATGTACTGGTAGGTATCGTCGAACATTCCGTAGGTTTCGATGCTGCGCCAGCCCTGGTAGTAAAAGGCGAGCGCGAGTTCGATGTCCCAGTCGGCCTGGACGAGGAAGCTGGCGAAGACGGCCGTGCCGAGGCGAACGTTATCGGCTGTGCTGCTCTGCCAGTCGACCGCATCGGGAGCGAGATATTCGAGCGCCCATTCGGCTGTTGGCGGCATCAGTTGCATCACACCGACGGCGCCGACGTGGCTGGTCATCGACTGGTTCCAGCCACTTTCGAGCCAGGCGAGGCCGAGAATGATCGACTCATCGACCCCGAACTCATCGGCGGCTGCGCGCAGAAGCTGCTCGGTATCGGCGCGACTGACGGGAGGTGGGGCGTAGTGCGAGATCGGCAGGGAGAGCCGTTGGCCTTCGTAGACGTAGTTCGCATCGAAGATGTCGTTGAGCTGGAGGAGGTCTTCGAGCGAGAAGCCGTAGTCATCGGCGATCGATGAGAGCGTTTCGCCGGCCTGCACTAGGTGCACACGATCGGCCGGTGATGCGGCAGCGGGGCTGCCATCACCGATGGTGAGTTGCTGGCCGACGAAGATGTAGTTGGGGTTGGAAATCCCGTTGGTGGAGGCGAGTTCTTCGAGCGGAATGCCGTAGGTTTCAGCGATGGCCGAGAGCGTGTCGCCCTCTTCCACGGTGTGGGTGCGGGCGAAGGCGAGAGTGACTGGCAGCGCCGCGACGAGCACAAGCACGGCCATCAGGCCGCGTCGAAGTGCTCCTCTTGGTGCTGCCGGACGGGGGGTGTCCAGTAGCATGGCCGTTGATAGTCGCCGATCATTATCGTCAAGCGCAAGTTGCGGTTAGGGACCACGACGACGAGCAAGGTGTTCTCAGGGCACGAGAGGGACGTGAATGGTGACTCGTGTGCCTGTTCCAGGTTCGCTGGCGACGTCGAGGGTGCCACGGATTTCGCCGGCCCGCTCGCGCATCGATTTTAGGCCAAGGTGACCGGGAAAGTCGGCATGAGGATCGAATCCCTGGCCATCATCCGCGATCTCGAGGCGCAGTTCGGAAGATTCGTGGACGAGCCGAACATCGATACGTGAGGCGCGGGCGTGCTTGACGGTGTTGTGCATCGACTCCTGGGCGATGCGGTAGAGCGCCTCTTTGGTATCGAGTGGAATATCGGGCTCCTCGCACAACTGGGCAGCGACGCGGATGCCGTAGCGAGCCTGGGTGGCAGCGACCTGGCGCCCGATGGCGGCGACGAGGCCCTCCTGGGCGATGGACTCTGGGCGCAGTTCGAAGATGAGTGCGCGCATCTCGGTGAGGCCAGCTTCAGCGAGTGAGAGGACGTAATCCAACGGTTCGATCACGTTGGCGGGGCCATCATCACCGATTCGACGGCGGGCGGTGCGCGCACCGAGCGCGATGCCATAGAGGGCCTGGGAGACCGAATCGTGGAGTTCCCGGGCGAGCCGCTGGCGCTCTTCGAGCGCCGCAGCCGACGAAGCACGCTGATAGAGCCGCGAATTTTCGACGACGAGCGCTGTCTGGTCGGCGACGGCTTCGACGAAGGCGCGTTCTTCATCGCCGGGCGATGCACCCCCAGGGTAGCCGAGAGTCAGCACCCCGAGGGCCTCGTTTGCGTAGACGATGGGCGTAATGAGCGTCGACTCCCACTCAGCCGGGGCGAGGAACTCGCGAGCCTCACCGTAACGAGGGTCATCGATGACATCCTGACGGAAACGTTCCTGGAAGTTCGCAGATTTCTGTTGCATCGCGCGCAGAGCCGCATCGCCGGCGCCGTTGCGGTAGGCCGCATCCATGGCATCGGCAAAACCTTCCGGGAGCCCAGCCGTGCCGATCATGTGCATGCCGCCGTCCGGGCCTTCGGCAAGCGTGACCGAACCAGCGACAGCGGAAGTTGCACGGACGATGTGTTCGGCCATGTGGGTCATGAGTTCTGGGAGCGAAACCTCGAGTGAGAAGCTCGAGGCGATGAGGGTCAACGCCTCGAGCTGGCGGACGCGGGTCTCGGTCTGAGCGAAGAGGGTGGCGTTCTCGATGGCCGTCGCCGCCTGGCGGGCCATCGCGCTGAGGAGTCCAATTTCGCGGGCATCGGGCGTTTGGTGGCGACGGAAGTACGTTTCGAGGGTTCCGAGGTCGCGGTCGCCGTAGCGCATGGCGACGATGACAACGGTGTCCCATTCGGCGGCAAGCACCCGGTCGCGCAGGTGCGCATAGCCCGGGGCATCGGCAATGCGCCTGCGCGCATCCTGGATGATCAGGGGTTCGTGCGTGGCCAGGACGTCGACGCTCGGACGGGGGCCACCGTTCTTAACGCTCGCTTCGACTGCCGCAAAGAACCCTTCCGGTAGGCCGTGTTCGCCGCCCATGGTAAGTGTGCCCGCGGCGGAAACGATGCTGACGGAAGCCGCGACCGCGTTTGTGGATTCGACAATGCGCTGGGCCACAGAATCGAGCGTCGCCTTCACGGATTTGCCGAGATCGAGGGTGGTTGCGATGCGCGACAGAGCAGTCATCTCGGAAGCACGACGCTCCGTTTCGGTGAAGAGCCGTGCGTTCTCGATGGCGATGGCAGCCTGGTTGGCGATGGCCATGGCGAGGTTGGCTTCGCGCTCGCTGAACTGGTTCTCCTGATCCGAGGAGACGCTAACGATACCGAGGAAGCGCCCCTTGTGAACCATCGGCAGAGCCATCCAGGAAACGATGCTGGCGAAGGTGGTGTCGAGGCCATCGCCTGCGAACCAGCGGAAGTCCCTTGCGAAGTCGGATTCTCCGCGGACATTTGCAACCACGACGGGGCGGCCAGCGAGAAGCTCGACAAAGGACTGGCGGAGCCCTTCGGCACGAAAGCGGCCCTGCTGGCGTGGAGTTGCGCCGCCCACGGAACGCGAACCGCGAACGTACTGGGTGACCAGTTCGCTGCCGTGAAGCGTCATCACGGAGCCGCCCGTGACGGGCACCACTTCGGCCAGCTGATCGAGGACCAGGGCGAAGAGTTCTTGCGTATCGAGGGTAGATGCAACGGCATTCGAAACATCGAGAAGGAGGGCGAGTTCGCGAGTGCGTTCTTCGACCCGTTGTTCGAGGAGCCGCTGCTGCTCCACTTCTTCGGTGACATCACGGACAACGACGAGGATGTGGGGTTCGCCGAAGTAGATGGCACGCGTCGCGAAGACGCTGGAAAGGAAGGTGGTGCCATCCTTGCGGATGCTGACGGAGCGTGAGCGAAACGGCTCGTTGTTCGCGATCGCGGCGAGGAAGGCATCACTCTTGGCGCGTGAGGAGGCATCGACCAGGGCGAACGGGTGCAACGCACGAAGTTCATCGAGCGTGTAGCCAAACATCTCCTGGGCTGCGATGTTTGCATCGACGATCGTGTCATCGATGCGCGTGATCAGGATGGCGTCGCTCACTGATTGGAAGATCTGGCGAGTGCTCTCTTCGCGTTCCGCGAGCGCACGGGCGGTCTGTTCGCGCTCGGTGATCTCGCGGACGAGAGCGTCGTTACGAGTGCGCACTTCCTGGATCATGCGATTGAACGAGACGGCGAGATCGCCAAGTTCATCTTTTGATTGCACCGGGATGGATGCGTTGAAGTTGCCGGCGGCGACGGCGCGTGTCCCCGAAACGAGCGCCTCGATGGGGACGAGCAGAATCCGGCGGTTGAGCCAGGCCGTGCTGCCCAGGGCGAGGAGGAAGAGCAAGCCCATCATCACGATGATGAACCCGACCGTGCGGTTGCCTTCCGATTGGATGGAATCGGTGACCCCGACGGCTTCGGCGGTCATTTCATCGACCGGGGCGACCAGGGCGAGGCTTCCGCCAATGGTCTCCATTGGTGCGTAGGCGACGAACATCTCGCGGTTCCCGAGGGTGAAGCGCGCGCTGCCGGACTTGCCAAGTTGCATGTCATCGAGGGCGGCTCGGAAGGCCGGACTCGCGCCCGGAGCGGCCAGGCCGAGGAGGATGTCGTAATCGAAGGTGTGGAGAAAGTTGCCTTCTTTATCGACGTAGAAGGAGAAGCCGCCCTTCGTCGGCTGAATGTTCTGGACCTGTTCCTTCAGCAGTTCGAGCGAAACATCGACGCCGATCGCGCCGCGATACTCGGTGCCGTCGTACACCGGCGTATAGGCAGTGAGAAGCTCGCCTTTGCCAAGTGCATCCGGGTAGGGCGAGGTCCAAACGGTCCGGCGCCTGGGGTTCTGCGCCGGGCCGAGTTCGCTATGGATGCCGGCGATTTCATCGAGCGTCCGGACGGTTGTGAAGTGTGCATCGGGAGAGGAAGGGGGATAGGAGCGCGTGACGCCATCGAGCCCGATGAAATACATGGCGACGGGACGGAAGGCAGCTTCGATGAGACGTCCGGAGAAATCGGCGAAGAGCGATTCCACGAAACTGCCAAGCACAGCAGATTCGGCAGCATCCCGGCCGGCAGCACCGCCAAGGTCCGTATTCGGAAAGACCGTGAGATCAGTGGATCGCTCCGGTGACGGATCGTAGAGGAGCCCATTGGGGCCGGTAACGAGCATCGCCGGATCGAAAGGCGGAGCGTCCTGGCCCTGGAGTTCGAGGTAGGTGGCGGCCTGGTGGCCCCACTCGGCCGCGGGGGCGAGCTGCAGTTCGCCGATGAACGCCTGTTGCTCGCTGAAGACCTCGAGGGTGGAGACACCTTCGCGTTCGAGGCCTTCACGGCTGCGACTGGCGGCGTTGTCCTGGGAACGGTGGAAGCCCACGAGGACAAGGACAGCCGTGGCAGCGCCGAGGAGGAGGATGAACACGAGGAGCGAGAGGTTGAGCTTTGGGCCAAGGCGCAGCGGAACCACCATTATGCTTCTTCCTGGACCGCGCTAATCGATGGGGCCGAGGCCGATTTGGCGGGCATAGAGGGCGGCCTGGGTCCGGCTCTGGACACCGAGTTTGACGAGGATGCTGGAAACATGGGTTTTTACCGTGTTTTCGCCAATGAAGAGGGCGCGGGCGATCTCCTTGTTGGCCTTACCCTGCGCAAGGAGGCGCAAGACGTCCGTTTCACGTTCGGTGAGTGTCTCGGGGCTATCCGGAGCGCGGACTTCGCGTACGAGGCGGGCGGCGGCCTGCGCCGAGAGCTGGACCTGGCCATTGGCGGCCGCCTTGATGGCGCGTACGAGTTCTTCGCCCTGGGTGTCCTTGAGGAGATAGCCGATCGCGCCGGCGCGAACCGCGCCAACGACCGAAGCATCTTCGAGCACGGAGGTAAGGGCGACGACTTCGGTATCGGGGAGTTCGCGGCGAATGTGGCCGATGGCGGTTATCCCATCCATGACCGGCATGAGGAGATCCATGAGCACGACATCGGGCTTGTGAAGCCTCGCCAACTCGAGTGCTTCGCTCCCGTTCTGGGCTTCGGCGACGATGGTGAACTCAGCATCGTCTTCAAGGAACATCCGCAGTCCCTGGCGAACGACGGCATGGTCGTCGGCGATCACGATTCGGATGGGCAAGTTGGCCTCCGCAGGGGCGTCGCGCGTGCGCGCGAGGCACGCAGAACTATAACACCGCGTGCCGCCCAAGCTCCCTCATCCTTTCGAACGACATTCGTTCCTTCGAAGTCATCGGGGGAGAACCGGACTGGCGAACGACGCGGCGGACGACCGCGCCCACTACATTAAGGTGCGTGACCGACTCACCGATTCGCCTGCTCCTCGTCGGCGACGAAGCCCGCATCCGGCAAGGGCTGTTTATGTGCCTTTCCGGCGAACCCGATTTTGAGGTGGTGGGAGAGGCGACCAGCGGCGAGGAAACCAGCGAGTTGACCCGATCGCTTCAACCGGACGTCGTGATCCTCGACGTCTGTACGCACGGACTGCGGTCGATCGAGGCTGCGAGAGAGCTCAAGGCGTCGGAACCTCTGACGCGGGTGGTGATGCTCTCGTTGCACGACGACGCGCAGATGCGAGCAGCGGCGCTCGGCGCGGGTGCCACCGCAATCGTGGGTAAGCAAGAGGGTATCACCCGCCTGTTCGAGACCATCCGATCCGTCGCAGGCAGGGCGCGGGCGTCCTGACCACCGACCGTTGGTTGGCGAACGGCTCCGTGCATACGCCACCCATTCGCCGCGGCCACGTCCTCCGTGGTTCAATACCCGCTCAGGTTTCCGGCGAACGCAGGATGGAGGAACAGGCTATGGATTTCGAACTTTCCGAAGAACACAAGTTAATCAAAGACACCGCACGGCGAATCGCGCGCGAGGTTGTTGCGCCGCGGGCCAAGGAACTCGATGAGACCGGCGAGTACCCGCACGACTACTTCGAGGCGTTCAAGAAGGCGGGGCTTCTGGGGATGGCAATTCCGGAATCGATGGGCGGAACCGGAAACGGGATCCTGCCGCTCTGCCTGGCGATCGAAGAGGTGGCGAAGTACGAGTGCGGCGCGGGGCTGATGCTGGTTCTCAGCGGTCTACCAACGCGGCCGATCATGTTCGGGGGAACACCGGAGCAGCAGCAGAAGTGGCTCCCGGCACTCTCGGTCGGCGACCGCAAGGCGGCCTTCTGCCTGACGGAACCCGATCACGGATCAGATGCGGCCGCGCTGGAGACGCGCGCAACCCGCGATGGGGATGATTACATCCTCAATGGGAACAAGGTTTACATCTCGGGCGGTACCGTTGCCGACCAGCTGACCGTGTTCGCTCGCACCGGGGGTCCCGGAGCGAAGGGTATTAGCGCGTTTGTGGTCGATGCCCACGCCGCGGGGGTGCAAATCGACCGGACGGACGACAAGATGGGCGTTCGAAGCGTACCGACGGCACACTTCAGCTTCAGCGACGTACGAGTACCGTCCGAAAACCTTCTTGGTGGGGTCGAAGGTCAGGGCTTCAACCATGCGATGCTGACACTCAACAGCCTTCGCCCAACCGTTGGCGCGCGAGGTGTGGGGTTGGCCGAAGGCGCGGCGGGATATGCGATGGAGTGGGCCCGGGAACGGAAGGCGTTTGGTAATTCGGTGATCGATTTCCAGGCTATCCAGTTCATGTTCGCGGACATGGCGATCCAGATTGAGGCGGCTCGTAATCTTGTCTACAAGGCGGCCTGGCTGGTGGACCAGGGGAAGTTCATGAAGGAGTACGCACACAACCTTTCGATCGCGAAGGCCTACGCAACCGAAGTGGCGAATAAGGTGGCGTACGACGCAATCCAGGTGCTTGGGGCGCAGGGATACATGAAGGAGCACCCACTCGAGCGCCACTACCGCGATGCTCGCCAGCTCACCATCGTTGAGGGCACCAGCCAGATCCAGCGTGTAGTGATCAGCCGGGCGATGATCGATCGGGCGCTGGTGTACGGCTAAGGCGGGTGGCGTTCTGGTACGATTTTGGACATGACGACAACACCCACCGCTGAGCTGATCACTGCCGAGGAATTCCTCCACATGCCCGAGAACGAAGG
>JBATAT010000240.1:0-4890 GCA_049662005.1 Tepidiformaceae bacterium | reverse complement strand
ATCCGTCGCTGCCCGGCGCATCCGTCGCGGAGAAAAGCGAAACCCGTCACCGTGTTGTCCAGGAACATATCCAATCGCTGCCCGACCGTGCGGCCCTGACCGCTATCCTCGACGGCTTCAACATCGCCTGGGGAAACGTTCGCCGCAGCGAAGATGTCCCCCACAACCAGCTCACGGTTCAGCATCGCGGTTCAATCGTCGACGTCAACGACCGCGCTGGCGGCACTCGGCCCATTGTGCAATCGCCCTATCGGTTTTCCGCCGCCCAAAGCGGAGTGCGCGGCCCGGCCCCATGGAAAGGCGAGCACAACGCGGAAGTCCTCGCGGAATGGCTCGGCCTCGACGAGGCTGGCCGCCAGCGGTGGGTCGGCGTGCTCGTCAGCTACCGTTAACACGGTGAAGCCCCCTTCTCCCAAGCCTGGGAGAAGGGGGTTGGGGGTTGAGGGAGCCGCTTAGCGGACCGTGATCGCCGCGTTCGAGATAACCGGCGTCCCGCGTTCCTTCGATTTCGATTCCACAAGAATCGTATTCCCATCGCGCCAGTAGGAAGTGACCATCGTCTCGGCCGGGAAGAACACACCTGCGAAGCGCGCCTGGTAGCGCGCTACCTTCCCTGTATCGCCGCCGAGAGCGTCGTCGACGACTGCCTTGCAGACGATCCCGAACGAGCAAAGCCCGTGAAGGATTGGCATATCGAAGCCACCCATCTTCGCGAACCCCGGGTCGGCGTGGAGCGGGTTCTTGTCGCCGCTGAGCCGATAGAGCAGCGCCTGCTGCGGCAGTGTCGGCGATTCAACCACACCATCCGGTGTACGGTCGGGAGCGGCGTTTCCCGCAGCCGGGCCGCTCTCGCCCCCGAAGCCACCTTCCCCGCGAAGAAACAGCGAGAAGCGGTTGACGAACAGCGGATCGCTTTCGCCCCTCACCGTGGTTTCCGTTTCGATGACCACGAGGGCCGCCTTCCCCTTGTCATAGATCCCCGCGATCTTGCCATTCGTCTCGACTTCGGCTTCGACCGGGATCGCCTTGCGGATTTCGAGGTCCTGTTCGCCGTGAAGCAGCATCATCGGGTTGAACGAAAGCCCGGGCACCGCGCCAAGCCCGCCCATCGAGGCGAAGGCCGGGATGACGCCGAAGCTTGGGAGCACCTTGAGGTCCTTCTCGTAGGTATAGGTCAACTCGTTGGGGTCGGTCTGGGGCACCCCCGCGCCAACGCCAAGGTGGTACAGGATGACCTTATCGCGGTCCCACTTCGCAGCACCGCCGGAGATTGCAGCGCCAAGCGCTTTGGATGGATCGATGGGCACGGGATGCCTCCTGGTTTCGGATTCTGGATTCGCGGCGTCGACTTTCCGAACGCCGTTCGGAACTTTATTCACGTAGGGTACGGCAGAACGCCCTCATCCCCCAACCCGGGCTCAAGGCCAGTACCCCGGCACAACTCCCCTTCTCCCAAGCCTGGGATGAGGGGTCAGCGGATGAGGGCCTCCAGCCCCCAAAATCGCGCTGGCATCTTCGCGTGATCAACGGCCACCCACTCCCCCACCAATGAACCGAGAGCGTCAGCGACCGGCCCACTCCCCTCTACGCCAAGCGGCCTGGGAACTGGGCACTCGGCACTCGGCACTCGATAAAACTCCCCTTCTCCCAGGCCTCGGAGAAGGGCCTGGCAGATGAGGGTTAGCCACCCAACCGCTGGTGGTGCTTCTTCACTTCCTGTTGCTCTTCCGCGCCCGTCGCGAGGTGCTGCTGCTCAGCCGGCCGGCTGGCGCGTGCGGCCTCCGCCTGCTGGTCGCGTTCTTTGCGCCATTCATCGAGCGAATCGTCGTGCCAGGTGGGAGTCTCCGGCTTGGTCGAATCGGTCTTCGACATCCGCCAGGCCGCAATACCCCCGAACACCATCATCAAGGGGAATGCCACCGCCGAAAGAAGCTGCATATTCACGCCCCCCAGTGTTGGGCTTCTGGCGGAAATGCGAAAGTTCCCGCTGCCTGGCGGCTTGCCAATGCCTGTACTTTCGCGTGAATGTTGAACCTGTAAGGCCTCCCTCCGTGCCCGATTCGTGAGCGGACCTTGCGCAGAAACGAGCATCACAACGATATGACCATCCGCCATTAACCTTTGGCCCCAAAAACCGTTATCTCTAGTACACAACGCTCAACCACGCTTATGGTGGAAAGGAGGACGGTCGGCAAAAAGGTTCCGGCACGGCCCAGGGGGCTGGTTTGGGATACGTTTCGGTAGATCAGTTAAGGCCCGACTTCGACGAAAAAGCTGTCGTCGATGCCGCGCAAGAGGGAGATCAGGTCGCGCTCAGCGCGCTCTACGATCACTACTTCCCTCGCGTCTACCGCTACGTCTCGGCCCGGCTGTTGACCAATGAAGACGCAGAAGATGTCACCACGGAGATCTTCCTCCGGATCATCGAAAACCTGCGATCCTTCACCTGGCGAGGCCTCCCCTTCGGTGCATGGGTCTTTCGAATCGCGCGCAACGAGGTTGTCTCACATGTGCGCCGCCAGAAAGTCCGCACCAACACCGCGCAGCTCACGGAATCGATCCAGGATCCTTCGCCCAACCACGTGGACGAGATCGTGACGGCTTTCACCGTCGCCACCGTCCGCGAAGCGGCTGAGAAACTCCCCGAAGCGCAGAGGCAGGTTATCGCCCTCCGCTTCGGTGCAGGTCTCTCGGTTGCCGAGACGGCACAAGCCCTGGGGAAGACCGCAAACAACGTGAAAGTCCTCCAACACAAAGCCATCGCAAAACTCCAAATAATGGTCAAAGACGAGTGATCCGAACCCTGTTCAAACGCAAAGCAAGTTACGAGGCTGAAGTCCTCGCCGAGGCCCAGGCTCTCGTCGATGATGGGCTTGAACTCGAATTCGTCCTCGAACTCTTCCCCCAGGACGCCGAATGGCTGCGCTCGTCCCTCGAGTTCGTTTCGGACTACGAAGCCGCGATCGATAGCGAACCCGCGAGCTACTACTTCGAGGCGTCGCTCAAATCGAAGTTCCTCCGCGCTGCCGCCGAGCCTCGCACTGTCGTCCCGGTCGTCATCCCTGCCCCCTCGTTCTCACCGGTACGGACGCTCGTCGCTACCATGTCGGTCGCGAGC
This sequence comes from Tepidiformaceae bacterium, assembly GCA_049662005.1. GTDB lineage: Bacteria > Chloroflexota > Dehalococcoidia > Tepidiformales > Tepidiformaceae > Amarobacter. The sequence continues at coordinate 1,772 of JBATAT010000240.1, read as the reverse complement.
GCTGCGGCAATGGTTGGCATCCTCGCTCTTGGCTTCGTCACCGCCGGAGATTCGGTGCCGGGGGACTGGAACTACGCCTTCAAGCGCGCAAACGAACGCTTCGAATACACCACCTCCCGCGGTGATGACCGGATCGCCGTTCAGACGAAACTGGTCGAGAATCGTGTGACCGAACTCAATAAGCTCAGCGCGCGTGGCGAGGTTTCACCGGCGCAGGTTCAACGGGTTCAGCGTGAAATCACTGACCTCGGCAAACTCACCCAGAACCAGGAACTCGACTCGCTCCAGAAGGCCAAGATCGAATCGGCCGGGAAGAATGCCGTCGCTGTCTTCCAAGATGTAGTCACGAAACAGCCGGACCTTGGCAAGCCAGTCGCGGCGGCCGCTGCCGCAATCGGTGAAACGGTTACTTCGCTCACCGCTCCCTCGCCGACTGCCACCGCTTCCGCAACTCCGGTTGCCACAGCGACTGCCTCGCCAAGCGTGGAGCCGACCGTTTCCACAACCCCCGAACCGTCGACCACACCCCAACCGTCCCCGACAGGCACTCCCACGCCTGAGCCAACCGTTACCCCCGAGCCGAGCGAGACCGCGACTGCGGTCCCGACCGCAGGCGGCAGCGTGACGCCCACGGTCGAGGCGGAATCCCCAACCCCGCCTGCCTCTGTAACTCCCTGAACCATCGGTTAACCCGCGCGTTGCTCGCTGCCGGGCCGCTGCCTAACCTCGAATCTGCCCCCGAACCATTGGAGTGAATTCAAACATGCGAAAGCGTTTCGTATTTGCCGCCGTGCCCCTCGCGATCCTTGCCTTTTCTGCCTGCGGCGATGGCGATGGCGAAAACGCTGCGGACGGCTCCCCCACCGATGCCGCCGCAGACGCGACCGCCACCCGGCCAGTGAATGAACAACCGCAGGTCCCCGATACCCCGCTCCCGGAGCCTTCGCCCGTCGCCGATGATGTTCCCGTCATCCAGGTCGGCGTCTCCGGCAAGCAATACGCGCCCCTGCGCCCCGAGTTCGCCGCACTGCCGAAGACTTCGGTTACGGCGAACGGCAAGACATATGAAGGCGTTTCGCTTGGTGCCCTTGCCGAAGCTGCAGGCGCCGCTCCGGGCGTGGTCGCGACCATCCAGGGCACGCGCATGGATAACCTTCGCCTCGGTGCCGTGCGCTTCCCACTCGCCGACATCGCTTCGAACACCGTCCTCGTGATGAATGACTCCGGCCACATTTCCGTCGCCAGCAGCACCATTCCTCCCGAGCAGTGGTTGAAAGATGTCACCGGGATCGGCCTGAACTAGCGCGCCGCTACCGTGGCAGGTCTTCCGCGTGGAGGCCGAAGAGCGGCGGCGGCTCGTGGCCCAGCTCCCGCAGGTACTCGCAGAGCTGGCTCCGGTGATGCGTCTCGTGCTCGATCAGCCCGCCGATCACTCTGCGCCAGGCCGGGAACGGTTCGCCAAGCGTCTGCGGGATGATGCGTTCGAGGTCGGCATCGATGAGGCCCGCGATCACCTTCTTACTCGTCCGAAGCGCGAGCCGCCGCAGGGAGAGTGCGGTCGCATCCGCTCCCACCACGTGTCCTTTGTAGTGCAGTTCGCCCGTCTGGATGCCGCCAAGATTCATCAGCCGGCTATTGGCGATATGCGCCACCAGTTCACCAGCGCTGAATTCAGTAGATGCTGGTCGCCAGGCAACGTCCGCATCGCGCAGGCCCTCGATCACTTCGTAAGTACGCGCGTGGACGTTCGTCACATAGCGGATCAGGTCTTC
>JBATAT010000239.1:0-2194 GCA_049662005.1 Tepidiformaceae bacterium | reverse complement strand
CGCCGGGACAGTTGCCACCCGAGGCAGAAGACCGTCCCCGGTCTCACTTCCAGTTCGTCGATAAGTTCGACGACGAAGTGAAGCTGGTGGATGGTCGCAAGCCTGAACCCATTACGGGGGACCGGCCCCTCGCGCTGGAAGTTCTCCTCGGCAAAGCGGCCGCGGACCAGCTGGCGGTCTCGCTCGGTGACCGGTTCGAGCTCCACCCCTTCTGGCGCCAGGATATGGAGCCTGTCGCCGTGACGGTGGTTGGCTGTGTCGAACCGCGCGACTACTCCGACCCGTTCTGGTTCGGCAAGAACGATCGGTTCAGCCTTGAATCGCCCTCGTGGGTGACCTACCCGTTCTGGGTGTCCGAAGAGGTAATGAACAAGACACTCGCGGGTTACCTGCCCGACATGGACAGCTCTATCGACACCTACGGCTTCATCGACATCGGCCAGATCAACGCGCGAAATGCGCGCAAGATCGAGGATGGGACACGCTCGCTCGGGTCCGCGGTTCGTGAGCAAGTCAGTGGCGCAACGGTCGATACCAAGCTGCCGGACATTGTTTCCGAGTATCGAACGAAGCTGTTCTTCACCCGCCTGCCGCTGTTCGCCCTGATGCTCCAGGTGGTCGGTATCGCGCTCTACTACCTGGTGATGGTCGCAACGATGCTGATCGAACGCCAATCGGGCGAGATCGCGCTCCTGCGTTCCCGCGGGGCCAGCAGTGCCCAGGTGATCGCCATCTATATCATCGAGGGGCTGATGATTTGCGGGGCCGCGGCGATTGCGGGGCCGTTTATCGCCCGCCTTGGCATCTCCGTGCTCGGTTACACACCGCCATTCGAGGAGTTGAGCGGAAACGCCGCGCTCTCGGTGCCGTTATCACGGCTGGCATTCGGGGCAGCAGCGGGCGGCGCGAGCCTCGCACTGGCAGCGCTGCTCATCCCCGCCTGGCGTGCTGCGCGTCACTCCACCATCGATTACAAGCATTCGCTCGCCCGCCCCCAGACACAGCCACTGTTCCTTCGCTACTACATGGACCTCGTCCTCATCGGCATCGGCGCGTTCCTTTTCTACCAGCTTCGGGAGAAGGGGTCGCTGGTCACCGAGAAGTTGTTCGGCGACCTTTCGGCGGATCCCCTGCTCTTGCTCTCGCCGACCCTGTTCATGCTCATGGTGGCGCTTGTATTTCTGCGGGTTTTCCCGCTGGCGCTGCGCTTCGTCGCGTGGGCCACGCACCGGATGGAGAGCCCGACGGTGGCACTCGGGCTGAACCGTATGACTCGCGCGCCAATGCAGTACAGCCGCCTGATCCTGTTGTTACTGCTTGCAACCGCCGTCGGGATGTTCGCGGCGGGCTACCGCGCGACGCTTGAGCGCGGGTACGACGACCGGGCCGCATTCGAAGCCGGTGCACCCTCACGAATCCAGGGCATTCGCCAGCCACTCGGCCTGCCGAACGATGTGATGCAGGATCGCGTTCGGCAGGCGACCGGCGCCGAGGACGTCTCGATGGCGGTGCGGTCCACCGGTTCGTACAACCTCTCGCAGTACACCTCGCAATCGCTGGTGATGCTCGGCGTGGTCCCGGGGGAATTCGAGAACGTGGCGTACTGGAGGAGCGACTTCGCCGGGGCATCGCTGGGCGACCTACTCGAACGAACGAAGCTGCCGGAGAGCCCGCACCCTGAGGCCATTACGATACCGGTGGGGGCGCACCAGGCCGGCGTTTGGGCGCGGTTCCCGCTCGATACAAGGGTCGCACAGCTCGGCATACGCCTGAAGGACGCGGACGGGACCTACTGGGACTACACCATGTTCCCGACGTCGCCCACCTCAGCCGAATGGCGGTTCTTCACGGCGGACCTCACACGCCCTTCCCAGCTCCGCTTCAATCAGTCGATCGCCTACTCGACCTCGACGGAGAAGTCGTTCGACGCGATCTACGTCCGCATGGTGGGGCAGGCCCCGGCGGTCGCCCAGCGCGTGGCTGTACTGGTCGATGACCTCCAGGTATCCGAGGCGGCAGCACCGCGCCAGCCCGGCACGCTCGATCCGGCGGCCACGTGGACTGTTGTGGAACCGTTCGAAGACCTTGCCCGGTATGTGCTCATCACCGGGGCTTCACCAGGCGACCCAGGCGCTATATCCGCGGCGCCGGGCGAGGGGCGTGATGGCAAGGGGGTGGCGCGCATTTCGTTCTC
>JBATAT010000238.1:0-9679 GCA_049662005.1 Tepidiformaceae bacterium | reverse complement strand
TATGCGCACGTTGGCCCATCCGGCGCCGGGCACTTTTCGAAGATGGTCCACAACGGGATCGAGTACGGGATGCTCCAGGCGATCGGCGAGGGATTCGACCTGCTCCAGGCTGCGTCTGAATTCGACTACGACCTGAAACAGCTTGCCAGCCTGTGGAACCAGGGAAGTGTCGTGCGGTCATGGCTGCTGGAACTGGCTGAGCTCGCTTTTGAAGCAGATCCTCATCTTGAGAACCTCAAGGGCTACGTCGACGATTCCGGTGAGGGGCGGTGGACCGTCCTCGAGGGTGTCGAACGAGGGGTGAACGTCGGCGTGCTGGCGCAGGCGTTGTTCGCTCGCTTCACTTCGCGGGAGGAGGATGCGTTCTCGATGCGTGTGATCGCGGCCCTCCGGAAGGAGTTCGGCGGACACGCGGTGAAAAGCGAATGAAGCACCTCCACCGGCCACTTGATCAGGACATCATCATCGTTGGGGCCACGGGCAACCTGGCCCACAAGAAGCTGCTGCCCGCCCTCTACAACCTCTTCCTCCAGGACTTGCTCCCCGCGAAAGGGAGGATCATCGGCTACGCACGAACGGAAATGGATGACGACCAGTTTCGCAAGCTGGTGAAGGACTCAGTGCAGGATGCGGCGGAGGCTCCACTGGATGAAACGAAGTGGGCGAAGTTCGCCTCGCTGCTCTCGTTCATCCACGCGGGTGGGGGCTTGCCGTCCGTGAGGAAACTTTGCCTCCAGTCGAACCGGCTGATCTATCTCTCCATTCCTCCCTCGGCGTTCGAATCGACAGTGAGGGAGACCCAGGCCGCGGACCTTGTCGAAGGAACCCGGCTGGTGGTCGAGAAGCCATTCGGACACGACCTTGAGAGTTCGCGCGAACTCGACGGCGTCATCCACGAGGCGTTTCAGGAATCCCAGGTCTTTCGGATCGACCACTACCTCGGCAAGGAAACGGTCCAGAACATCCTGGTCTTTCGCTTCGGGAACTCCGTCTTCGAACGCGTGTGGAACCGCGATTCGATCGACCACGTGCAACTGACCGTCGCCGAATCAATCGGAATCGATGGCCGCGGGTCGTTTTACGAAGAGACCGGGGCATTCCGGGACATCCTCCAGAATCATGTCTTGCAGATGCTCGCGATGCTGACGATGGAGGCGCCTTCGGCATTTAAAGCAGAGGCCATCCGCGACGAGAAGGAGAAGCTATTCGAGGCCGTTCGGCCGCTGAACCCCAAGGACATTGTTCGCGGCCAGTACACCGCGCAGCGGGTGGATGGCGAAAATGTGCCCGGCTACCGCGAAGAACCGGGCGTTGCCTCCGATTCGAAGACGGAGACGTTCGCGGCAGCGCGGCTCTTCATCGATAACTGGCGCTGGGCCGGGGTACCGTTCTACCTGAGGACCGGCAAGCGGCTGGCACAACACACGACGCAGGCGATCGTGGTCTTCCGCGAAGCGCCGGTGATGTTCTTCAACGACACCCCCGTCGAGCGGCTGAAGCCGAACCTCCTCGATATCTCGATTCAACCCGCCGAGGAGATCCGGTTCCAATTCCTTGCCAAGATACCGGGTACGGAATTCCAGGTGGACCCGGTAGATATGCAGTTCAGTTACAAGGAAGCCTTCGCAAAACAACCGTCGCCCGCCTATGAGCGGCTGCTCCACGATGCATTTTGCGGTGACCAAACGCTTTTTGCGCGCGACGATGCGGTCGACCGGGCGTGGCAGATCGTCGAGCCCGTACTCAACAATCTGCCACCCGCGTTTGACTACCCGGCCGGTACCTGGGGACCGGCGGAAGCGGACAAACTGATCGCGCCGCGCCTCTGGCATCCTCGATGAGTGTTGCCAGTCCTGCGGTGCTGAATTCGCGGGTGCACGGACGGCAGTTCTAGACAGGAGATTGCCATGCTGTTGGCGGGCGATATCGGTGGGACGAAGACCGATCTGGCGGTGTTCTCTGGTGCGGATGGCCCCCGTTCGCCCTTACGGCAGGCCGAATTCGCGAGCAGGGAGTACGCATCGTTGAGGGCGATCGTGCAGGAATTCCTGAGGGGCGGAGACGAAGCGATTACGAGCGCGTGCTTCGCGGTCGCGGGCCCAGTCATCGGGGCGAGGGCGAAGATCACGAACCTGCCATGGGCGATCGATGCGAGCGAGCTCGCGAACGCATCGGGCATTGGCCACGTTCTGTTAGTGAATGATCTCGTGGCGACCGCACTCTCGATACCCCTCCTCGGCCCCGCCGATGTGATGACGCTGGCGATGGGGACGAGTGACCCGCGCGGGCCGATCGCGGTCATCGCGCCGGGGACAGGACTGGGCGAGGCGTTTCTCACGTGGGAGGGCGACAGCCCCCGTGGCCACGCCTCGGAGGGTGGCCACAGCGATTTCGCCCCGGCCGATGAACTCCAGGCGGGCCTGCTGACGTATATGCGCGAACGCATCGGGCATGTGAGCGTAGAGCACGTGTGTTCGGGGATCGGCATCCCAAATACCTACGCGTTCCTTCGCGAGGCTGGCGAAACGACTGAGTCTGCCGAAATCGCCCAGCAACTGAAGACTGTCGAAGACCCAACGCCGATCATCGTGGAATCTGGCCTGCATTCGCCGCACGACCCGCTCTGCCGGGCGACGGTTGACATGTTTATCGCCATCCTGGGCGCCGAGGCGGGCAATCTCGCGCTGAAGGTTCTGTCGACCGGCGGCGTGTATCTCGCCGGTGGGATACCCAAACGGGTGTTCGACGATCGGACGGGTCAGCTGTTTCTCGAGGCGTTCCGGTTCAAGGGGCGAATGAGCCGCCTCGTTGAGGCGATGCCCGTTCACGTTGTACTCGAACAGACGGCACTGTTCGGATGCGCCAGTATCGGCCTCGATGCGGAGGCATCGGGGTGAGCGAGCAGCACGACGTCGCCTTTCTTGTCGATGTGGACAACACGTTGCTCGACAACGATGCGATCATCAGCGACATCATGCAGTTCCTCGATGCGGTGGTTGGGCACGAGGGCCAGCGCGTCTACTGGAAGATCTTCGACGAGTTGCGGGCCGAGCTCGGCTACGCGGACTACCTTGGCGCGCTGCAGCGCTACCGGATGGCGCAGCCTCGGGGCGTCCACCTGCTGCAGCTCTCCTCGTTTCTCGTGAACTACCCCTTTGCCACGCGGCTGTTTCCCGGCGCACTGGAAGCGATTCAGCACCTCGGGAGGTGGGGCCCGGTGGTAATCCTCTCCGATGGAGACGTGGTCTTCCAACCGTTAAAGGTCGAGCGTTCGGGGCTCGCGGCGGCGGTTGATGGCCGTGTCCTTATCTATATCCACAAGGAACGGATGCTGGACGACGTTGAACTGCGCTACCCGGCTCGCCACTACGTGATGATCGACGACAAGTTGCGCATCCTCGCGGCGATGCGCGATTCGTGGGGATCGCGGCTAACGACCGTCTTCCCGCGCCAGGGCCATTACGCGCACGATTCCAAACTGCTGGCGAAGTACCCTGCTGCAGATGTTTCGGTGGATACCATTAGCGATCTGCTCGCGCTGCCCCTCGCAGCGTTCGTTCCGAATTGAAGGAACCTGGCATCGGGGTTCGGTGCTCAAGCGGGCGGGCGAATGCAATCAGGGAGCGGGATCGGTGGCCGCGGGGGAGCGAGCGATGAACCGGTATCCAATCCCGCGTTCCGTCTCGATGTAATGCGGATGGACCGGGTCATCCTGGAGTTTGTGCCTGAGGCGGCGGATGTAGACCCGGAGATAGTCGAGCTCATCCGTGTATTCGCTGCCCCAGACCCGGCTGAGCAGCGTTTCGTGGGTCAGCACCCTGCCCGCATTGCGGACAAGATGGTAGAGCAGCTTGTATTCGGTGGGTGTGAGGTCCAACCGGACACCGTTGAAGGTCGCCTCGCGGGCGGTGAAATCGACTTCGAGGTCGCCAAGCTTTAGCGAAGGGATGCGGTTCCGAGGGGCGGGCATATCGAGCCGCCGGAGCAGGGCGCGGATGCGCGCGAGCAACTCGAGGTGGTCGAAGGGCTTCGTCATGTAGTCGTCGGCCCCGAGTTCGAGCCCCTTGACCTTGTCCATCACGTCTTCGCGCGCGGTCAGGATGATGACCGGCACGTCGGAGAAGTCCCGGATCTGACGAAGGACCTCGAAGCCGTCCGTATCTGGCAGGCCGATATCGAGGAGGACGACATCGGGTCGCTCCGTCTCGACGAGTTCGGCTGCGGGGCCTCCCTCGTGGGAGACCACGAGCTCGGTATCGCTCCACTGGAGTTGAAAGGCGAGGGTTATGGATTCGACGACGGGCGCAGCATCTTCAACGAGGAGGATCTTCATGCGTCTCCGATCGCGGAACTGCTATCGGCCTTCACGCGGAGGGTAAACGTACTGCCGCCGCCCGGCCTGCTGCGCACATCGACGGTACCACCATGAGCGTTGGCGATGGCCATGGCGATCGGCAGGCCAAGACCCGTGCCGGATTCCCTTGCAGAATCGCGACGAGCAACGGTAAAGAACCGTTCGAACAGGTACGGTTGCGAGCGAACCGGTATGCCCGGACCGTGATCGGTTACGGCCCAGCTCACTTCACCGTCGTTCAGTGACGTCGTAATGGTGATTTCCGAATCCGCCGGGGCAAATTTCACTGCATTGGAGAGCAGGTTGAGCAAGGCCTGGCCGAGGCGGACGCGATCGCCATAGACCCAGGTTCGTTTCGGGCCGTCGATTGTCACGGTCTGGTTCTTCGAATGGAGCAGGCCGGCAAGTGCCCGGACAGCCTCGTTCGCGAGGGCCGTGGCATCGAACCGGCGCACCTGTAACCGCGCGTTGCCAGATCTGAATTTCGCCAGGTCGACCAGGTCGGTAACGAGCCGTTGCATGCGGATCGCGCTTTCAGAAATGGCGCCAAGGAGCCGCTCTTCCTGGGTGTGATCGACCGGCACTCCAGGATCCTGCAGCAGCCCAACGGATGTGCGGATCGCGGTGAGTGGCGTTCGGAACTCATGCGCTATCAAGGCGAGGAGATTCGTGCGCAGGCCTTCGAGTTCGGCGGTCTCCTCACGCAAGCGGAGCTCCGATTCCTGAATTGCCAGCCGGGCCGCTTCGGCATCGGACCGGGCCTTCTGCTCGTCAGCGAAACGGCGGGCGTTGCGGATGGGCGCCACTGCCTGCCGGCAGAACAGAACGAGTAAGCTCTCGTCGTCGTCGGAGAAGGGTTCGCCCTGGAGTTTATCGGCGAGGTAGATGCTCCCCAGGATTTCGTCACCGTCCTGGATGGTCGCGCCAAGGAAGGTACTCATCAGGGGGTGTCCAGGTGGAAAACCGAAGAAGCGCTCGTGCGCAGGCAGGTCAGTAACACGGACCGGGCCGCTCGTCTCGTGCAAGAATCCGATCACCCCTCGCCCGTTGGGCAGTTCGCTCAACTGTTGTTTCTCGGAGTCTGATAGCCCATGCGTGAGCAACTGTTCATATCGACCAGAGTCGTCGAGCAGGGCGAGCGCGCCGTAACGAGCACCGGTGAGTTCACAGGCGCTATCGACGACCTCCTGGAGGACACGGTTCAACTCGAGACTTGAGGTGATCCGATAGCTTAGCCGGCTGAGGAGCGCGAGCTGGCTCTTGAGACGCTTATTCTCCTGCGCCAACGCAGCCCGCTCGACAGGGTGGGACGCATCTTCCATCGCTCCCTGTTGACGGTCTCCTATGACCATTGCAAATCCACGCTACCTTGAACGCAATCATAGCGCAGATGCATGGCGACCGGTTTGGGGATAACGCTGAATTACCCGCTCTTCAGCCGCTTCTCGATAAGGGCCCGCAGAACCTCACCCTGGCTGTGTTCTGCGTCACGTGCTCCGACGACGAGGGTGAGCCGGCCCGAGCGGGCGCGTTCGGTCAGTGCCTTCACAGCTTCGAGCGGTTCGCCTTCGGCGAGTTCGCGCAGGTACCGGTCGCGAAATTCGTCCCAGCGCTCGACTTTGTGGCCGTACCAGCGGCGAAGCTCGCTGGTGGGCGCCACCTGCTTGATCCATTCATCGAGGTGCAGATGGTCACGCGAGACGCCGCGGGGCCAAATACGCTCGACAAGGACGCGGTAGCCGTCGTCTTTCGCGGGCGGTTCGTAGGCGCGCTTCACCAGGACTTCGGAACCGGTGTCGCGGCTCACCGGCCTGCCCATTCCTGTAATGGGCGTGAACGACGGCGGGTCGCTGGCGGGAAATGAATCAGCCAGCGTGCCATCGAGTCTTGCTTCTCGAAGTTGTGTATCAAGGTCACTCATGGACCTCCTCCTGTTCTGGCTGAGGTCGACTTTCTGAAGTGAACCCGCCTGGATGTTGATGCCCCCGAGCCCTTCCAGAATAGGCCGAGGAGGGGCTCGTTTCCGTAACGGTAGGAGTAGCGGGCGAAGCTGTCGCGAGATCGGGTGCGCTTAGCCCGCGGCGCAAGACATTGCCGGTTGTTCGCCGTTCGAGCTGGATGTCGCATCGCTCTCGCAAGCGATCGACAGTTCGAAGGACATCGTCAGCCCACCGCTCGGACGAGAGCGGGCCTGTATTTCGCCCCCCTGTGCCTCCAGCAGGCGTTGGCAAACCGCGAGGCCGAGCCCGAGGCCGCTGGCATGGCGCCGGCCGGCCGCTGAACGGAAGAAGGGTTCGAAGATCATCTCCGCCTCTTCGGGCGAGACGTAACTGCCTTCGTTGGTGACAGCAACACAGACCGATGCCAGCCCGGCGGACACCGAAATTTCGATCGGCCGGCCAGGTGCTCCGTACTTGGCAGCGTTGTCGAGCAGGTTGTCGAGCACCTGCGTGATGAATCCCTGGTGGGCCATCACCGGCGGCAAGGAATCGGGGAACTGCAGGTTATAGAGCGGCCCCGCCCCCGCAGCACCACGGCGGCGAAGGAGCACCGGCAGCAGGCGCTGGAGCAAGATGGGCTCAACCTCGGCAGTCGCGGCGGAACCGGGTGTGGCAAGCAGAAGCATGCTGCTGACGACGTCCTGGAGGCGTGCGGTCGCGGCAGCGATTTCCGCGAGTGCCTCGTCCTGGTCGCGTTCCGGAAGGTGCGAACGCTCGGTGCGGAGGGTTTGGGCCAGGCCAGATATGACCGCCAGCGGGTTGCGCAGTTCGTGCGAGAGGAGGCTGACAATGTTGGCGGTCCCGGGCACATGTGGCCCGCGATCGCTCTTAAGAGAGTCTGAGCGACCGGCTTGAATCGAGCGAGTTTTCTGCACAGCGATGACCTCCCAGGGCGGCGGAATGGTTGGGCCGCCAATGTTGGCAAAAGCGAACAAACGATGGGAGGTATACGCCTGAACAAACAATGAACGACGCGTGAACCACTACCGGCGGGGCGCCGCCGTTGCACTCGGGCGTTGGGCAGGCAGGCACCCCCGGGACGGTTCGAGGCTGGCGCAGGCGAGCGAAGGTTAGTCCCAGCGGGCGGGGAGCTTCATGTATTCCAGGTGCTCATCGCCGACTTCGTTGCGGATAACGTCCCAGAAATCAAGGTCCCACTCGCCGACGAAGGTATACGAGGCGCCTTCTTTGCCAGCACGGGCTGTGCGGCCGATGCGATGGATGTATTCCTCGGCGTTCTGGGGGACGTCGTAATTGATGACGTTTTCGATGTCGGGGATGTCGAGACCTCGAGCCGCCACATTTGTCGCGACGAGGAATTCAAGTTGGCCGGCGCGGAAGTCCTGCATGACGCGATCGCGTTGGCCCTGGCGGAGGTCGCCGTGAATCGCCCGAGCCTGGACGCCGGAAGCGATGAGCTGGTCGGTGAGGCGATCGACGCCCATCTTTGTGTTGCGGAAGATCAGTGTCCGGCCGAGGCCGTACTGTTCGAAGATGTGGCGAAGGGCGAAGAACTTCTCGCGCTCGGAGACTTCGCAATAGAGTTGGCGAACACCGGAAGCGGTGCGCTGTTCGGGTTCGATTTCGATGGTCTCGGCCCGGCGCATGTGGCGGTAGGTGAGGCGGGCGATACTTGTTGGCATCGTGGCGCTAAAGAGAGCCGTCTGGCGCTGCTTGGGAACGGTTCGAAGGATGTAGTCGATATCGCGGGCGAAGCCGATGTCGAGCATGGCATCAGCCTCATCGAGCACCACGAAGTGAACGTGATCCATTCGCAGGGTGCCGCGTTTCAGGTGATCGATGACACGGCCCGGCGTTCCGACGACGACGTGGCAACCCTTTTCGAGTTCGATGAGATCGGAACGGACGCGGCTGCCACCCACGAGGCCGAGCGTGGTGAATCCGTAAAACAGCCCGAGGTGGGTGATTACTTCCTTGACCTGGTTGGCGAGCTCACGGGTGGGGACCATGACAACGGCCTGCACCTCGAGGCGCGAGGGATCGATGGAACGTGCCAGTGGAATGCCGAAGGCGATGGTCTTCCCGGTGCCTGTCTGGGCGAGGCCGATGAGATCTTCGCCCTCGAGCATGCGCGGGAGGGCGGCGGCCTGGATGGGAGTGGGCTCGGAGTAGCCGAGGGCGGCGATCGCTTCGAGGGCTGTTTCATCGACGCCGAGGGCCGCGAAGGCTTCGGAACGGGGGGCGCTGGGAGGGGGCAGTTTCGAGGTTGATGGCTTCGGCGCGGCGGTGTGCTCACCGGCGCCCCGACCACGGCGTCCGCGGCTGCGGCGGTTGCGCTTGGGGAGGGGATCGTGCGCGACGGGGTGTGGGGCCGAATCGCGGTGGGCGTGTTCGATGTGTGGCACGGTAGGCCGCGCCGCTGGAGCTGCCGGCGAGAGGGCGTGTGCGACAGAGGAGGGGGCGACGGCCTCTTGGGCCTCGCTCTTTCGTTTACGAGTGAGGAAAGACAGCAGGGGGCTCAGGGTCCTTTCGGTGGCGCATCAGGTGGCGCCGAACTGGCCGCTGCGCCGAGCCCTCACAGGCGCGCTGACCGGGCGAAAATGTTCTTCAATCCAGGCGAGGAGGTGACAAACGAACAGTACGACAGACGTAAGGGAGCGTTCAGAGGGCTCTCGGTCACCATCAACTCTTGTGGGAAGCATAACACACCGGGAACAAATAGAAGGATGGGTTTGAGATGTCCGGCGATTCACTTATCCAGAACGCGATGTCAGCGCTGCCACGCAGCGTCAGACCTCACGCGCGCCGTGAAAGATTGCAAGTACTTCTATACGGTCGTCGGCGACTCGGTACCAGATTCGATAATCACGAACGAGGAGTTCGCGAACCTGATCGACGTTATATTCAGGAACCTTTCGGCCCAGTCGAGGATTGGCTGGTAAGCCACGTAAGCGGGTGAAGATTCGGCCGCGCACATTTCGCGCTGCGGATGGCGATCGTTGACGAAGGTATGCAGTGATCGCGTCGAGGGACTCGCGCGCCTCATCTGAGAGGTAGACGCGCACCGCTAACGCTCTTCGCTGGCCGATTCAATCTCTTCGAGCGGTGTGAGCCTACCGTTGCGTGCATCATCCAGTCCGCGCTCTATCGTCGCTCGCTCAGGGCCAGTTAGCCGCCTATCACTCGTTGGCACGAGCCACAACTCGGTCTCAGCGGCCTCATCCTCCGACAACTGTCCAACGTACTCGAGGAGCCTCTGCTTGGCGGTCATGGAGCAAGTATAGCAAGCATCAGGGCTTCACCTGGCTCATCAGGGCCAGCACGTTGGATTCTGGATCGCGGAAGAACGCCATCCACTCCTCGG